>VBLA01000030.1 GCA_005879245.1 Deltaproteobacteria bacterium | reverse complement strand
ATGATGTCTGGCGTGACCCCCGCGTGCTCGTACGCGAAGAGCCGTCCCGTTCGACCGAGCCCGCTTTGCACCTCATCGAGCACGAGGAGGAGGTCCCGCCGGTCGGCGAGCTCGCGAAGCCCGGGGAGGTAGCCGGGAAGCGGCACGATGACGCCGCCTTCGCCCTGGATCGGCTCGACGATGATGGCGACCGTCTCGTCACGGACGGCGGCGGCCATCGCCGCGAGATCGTCGTAGGGAACGAGGCGGACGCCGGGCAGAAGGGGCTGGAAGCCCCGCTGGTACTTCTCCTGTCCCGTGGCGGTGAGCGTGGCGAACGTCCGCCCGTGGAAGGAGCCGGTGGTCGCCAGGATCTCGTAACGTCCGCCACCGCGGTCCGCGCCCCAGCGCCGGGCGAGCTTCATGGCCGCCTCGTTCGCCTCGGCGCCGCTGTTGCAGAGGAAGACCCGCTCGGCGAACGAGTGCCGGCAGAGCAATGCCGTGAGCTCGGCCGCGGGCACCGTGTGGTAGTGATTGGAGACGTGGAGCAGACGGTCGGCCTGGGCGTGGATCGCCTGCACCACGGCGGGGTGACAGTGGCCGAGATTGGTCACGGCGAGCCCGGCGAAGAAGTCGAGGTACCGTCGTCCGTCGGCATCCCAGAGCTCGCAGCCGCGGCCACGCACGAAGGCGACCGGCTGCCGCGCGTAGACGCCGATCTCGTGGGCGGCGGCGAGCGCGATGACCTCCGCGTTGCTCGCCGCGCTGTCGGCGTGCGTGATCACGACGCCGCGAGCCGGTTCCGCGAGCGCCGGAGCGTCCGCGGGAGGATCTCCGTCCCGACGCCCCGGCTGGTCAGCACCTCGAGCAAAACCGCGTGGCGGACGCGGCCGTCGATCACGTGGGCCTGCTTGACGCCGCCCCGGATCGCTTCGAGGCAGCACTCCACCTTGGGGATCATCCCTCCCGAGATCGTGCCGTCGCGGATCAGGTCACTTGCCGCGTCCGCCGGCAGCGTGTCGATGAGGGCGCCGTCGCGGCTCCTCACGCCCTCCACGTCGGTCAGGAGGATGAGCTTCTCTGCGCGCAGCGCCTCCGCCACCTTGCCCGCCACGACGTCGGCGTTGATGTTGTAGGTGACGCCGTCGGCGTCGGCGGCCACCGGCGCGATCACCGGGATGAAGCCGGCGAGCGAATCGACGACGCGCGCGTTGACGCCCACCACCTCGCCCACGAATCCCAGGTCCTGTGTTCGCCGCTTGCGGGCGACGACCAGCTCCCCGTCCTTGCCCGAGAGGCCGACGGCGTTGCCGCCGTGGCGGTTCAGCAGCGTGACGATCTCCTTGTTGATCTTCCCGACGAGCACCATCTCGACGACGCTCATGGTGGCCGCGTCGGTCACGCGCAGCCCGCGCACGAAGCGCGGCTCGATGCCCGCCTTGAGGAGCGCGGCGTCGATCTGTGGCCCACCACCGTGGACGATGACGGGGTTCATGCCGACGTACTTGAGCAGCGTCACGTCCTGCGCGAAGGAATCCTTCAGCTCGTCGTCTTCCATCGCGTGGCCGCCGTACTTGATGACGAGGAGCTTCCCGGCGAAGCGGCGGATGTAGGGCAGCGCCTCAAGAAGAACGTCGGCTTTCTCGACCGGGGTCACCGAGGTCTTATGCCCCGGCGACCGCGCAGGTACAACCCGCGGCGGGCGGCCGCGCCCGACGAGCGTGGAGCGCGGGGGGGAGTGGCCGGTGCACCTCGTTCATCATACGGTTCGGATCCCATGGCCGCATTCGCGATCCGCCTTGCCCAGCGAGCCGATGGGCCCGCGCTGGTCCGCCTGGTGCGCGCGCTCGCCGACTTCGAGAGTCTCCCGCCCCCGGACGACGAGGCAGCGCGACGCCTGATCGGCGATGCATTCGGGCCGCGACCCCGCTTCGACGTGCTGGTCGCCGAGATCGCGGGGGAGGTCCGCGCGTATGCGCTCTTCTTCGAGACCTACTCGACGTTCCGTGCGGCCCCGAGCCTCTGGCTCGAGGACCTCTTCGTTGACTCGGGGGTGCGGGGGCACGGCATGGGGACGGCCCTGATGCGCGAGGTCGCCCGCGTGGCCGTCGCACGCGGCTGCCATCGCTTCGAGTGGACGGTTCTCGACTGGAACGAGCGCGCGCGGCGCTTCTACCAGTCGCTCGGTGCGCGCCTGCTCGGGGAGTGGCAGGTGTGCCGCGTCGAGGGTGAGGAGCTGGGCATTCTCGCGTCCTGAGGGAGCGCAAATGGATCCCGTATCGAGGGTCTTTCAGGGCTTCACCGCCTACCAGCGCTCGGCCGCCCTCAAGGGCGCGATCGAGCTCGACCTCTTCAGCGCCATCGCCGAAGGAAACGCGACGGCCGAGGCTCTCGCCACACGCTGTCAGGCCTCGACCCGCGGTGTCCGCATCCTCTGTGACTACCTCGCCGCCGTCGGCTTTCTCCACAAGACGGACGGCCGCTACACGCTCGACCCGGAGTCGGGGCCGCTGCTCGACCGCCACTCGCCGCTCTATGTCGGCTCGGCGATCCGGTTCCTCGCCTCCCCCGTGGTCATGCAGTCGTTCGCCGACGTCGCGGGCGCCGTGCGCAAGGGCGGAACGGTCGTGGACGCCGGTGGAGCGACCGCGCCGGAGCACCCGATGTGGGTCGACTTCGCGCGCGCGATGGCTCCGCTCGCGGGGCTCGCGGCCCAGCTCCTCGCGAACCTGCTCGATGCCGACGCCGGCCGCCCCTGGCACGTGCTCGACATCGCGGCCGGGCACGGTCTCTTCGGCATCACGCTGGCGGCGCGGAACCCCCGGGCCTCGGTGGTCGCCCTCGACTGGGCGAACGTGCTCACCGTCGCTGAGGAGAACGCGCGTGCCGCGGGCGTGGCGGACCGCTTCCGCACGGTCCCGGGGAGCGCCTTCACGGTCGACTACGGCCGCGACTACGACCTCGTGCTGCTCACGAACTTCCTGCACCACTTCGACGAGGAGGCGTGCGTCGCGGTCCTCCGGAAGGTCCACGCGGCGCTCCGGCCGGGCGGCCGCGCGGTGACCGTCGAGATGATTCCCGACGAGAATCGGGTGACGCCGCCCGAAGCCGCCACCTTCGCGCTCGTCATGCTCGCGGGCACCCCCGGCGGCGACGCCTATCCGTTCTCGGAATTCGAGCGCATGTTCCACCGTGCCGGCTTCGCGCGGAGCGAGCTCCATCCGCTGCCGCCGGGCTTCCTCCGCGCCGTGATCTCCTACCGGGACTGATCGACCGCGGCGACTCTACGCGGGCGGGCGGAGCGGAAAGCCGAGCAGTCCCTCGAGCTCGGCCAGCGCGGCGTCGGGGTCCGCCACCTTGATCGTGGTCATCCCGAGGGCGCGGGCCGTCTTCAGGTTTGCCCCGATGTCGTCGAGGAAGATCGCTTCCGCGGGGGCGATGCCCGCCCGGTCGCACGCGAGGTGGAAGATCACCGGGTCGGGCTTCCGCACCCCCACCACTGCCGACTCGATGAACACGTCGAAGTGGTCCCGCAGCGCGTCCGTCCCGCCGTCCTCGGTGATCCAGTTGTTGGTGATCACCGCGACCAGGAGCCCCTGCCCGCGGATGCGCGCGATCGCGTCGAGCATCGCCGGCCGTACCACGGTCGCCGCCGCGACGCGGATCATGAGATCGCGCGCGGAGATCGGGCAGCCACCGCGCGCGCAGTCGGCGTCGAAGGCGGGATAGAAGTCCTCCAGCGAGAGCTCGCCCCGCTCGAGCCGCGACCAGGCGCCCGCGGCACCCGTCGTGACCACCACGCGGTTGATGAGGCCGGCAGGGATCCCGTGCTCGCGCTCGTACGCCGCGATCGCGTCGAGCGGCGAGCCGACGATCACGCCCCCCACGTCGAAGATGACGGCCCGGTAGTTCGCGGGGGGCCGGCTCATGGCGTCCCGCCCGCCGCCCAGCGGGCGACGGGGTCGAGCCATGCGGACCGGGGCTGGAAGAACGCGCCGTGTCGCGCACCCGTTGCGAGCCGGAGCTCCTCGATCACGGTTCCCGGCGCCGCGCTCCGCCGGAGCGGCTCGCACGAGCGGCCCACCTCGTCGCTGGCCTCGACGACCGAGAGGATTCTCCCGCGGACGCGCACGTCCTGGCGTGCGAGGAGCTCCTCGGAGCAGGCCGCGAGGAAAACGAAGTTGACGGCGTCCTGCTGGAGCTTCGAGGCGGTCAGGACGGCGATGGCGCCGCCCTTGGAGAAGCCCGTCACCGTAATCTGCCGCGGCGGCACACCGGCGTCGATGAGACGTTGCACCTGCCCGACCACCCTGTCGACGTACCGATCCGTTTCGGTGCCCTTCGGGCGTTGCTCGCTGATCACGGTCAGCCTCGTGCTGCAAGGGCGTCGAGAATGGCCGCGTACTCGTAAACGCCGAAGTCCGGGTGTGTCGGACGAGCTCCCTCGTCCTCGACGATCCTTCCGTGCAGGAAGATCAGGTAGCGGGCCCGGGGGTCGGGTTGGGCCGGAACCCCTGCGAGGATCGTTGCTGCCACCTCGCCCGCGGGCGCGAGGGTCAGGGTCGCGAGAAGGACGACGAGCTGCACGCGCCTGTCGGCAAGGTGCCTCCGAGACGCCGGACGCCTTCTGGAACGGCCGGGCCCTGAGATGAGCACGGAACCTCCAAACATACAGAAAAGGGATCCGGCGGCCACCAGGGTGCCGAGCGGGTACTGTCCTAATCGGGAAAGGACAGCACCGCCGAGCGCCCGGGCGCGGCGATCGTCGAGGAGCGGCTCTCCACTTCTCCCGCCGAACCGGCAATACTGCATACCCCGACCAGCGGGAGGGAGCCATGCACCGACGAGTTCTCGCCTTGCTCGCACCGACGATCCTCGTCCTCGCCTGCGCGCTGAAGCGCGAGGGCGAGCACGCCGTCGTGACCCCCGACCCGGTCACCCGCCGGGCGGTCCAATCCGGTCTCCTTGTCGGCACGACGGGCCGCCATGGTGGCCACGCCTGGCTCGGCATCCCGTTCGCCAAGCCACCCGTGGGTGCGCTCCGCTGGCGCGCGCCGCTGCCGCCCGACCCCTGGAACGGAACGCGCCCGGCGATCCATTTCGCGTCCCCCTGCGCGCAGCTCGCCGCACCGTTCGGCGGCATCTACGACGTGAAGCGGGGTGAGCCGGCCGGCTCCGAGGACTGCCTCTACCTGAACGTCTGGACGCCGTCCTTCCCCGAGGGACGCGTGCCGATCCGTGGCGGCCGTCTGCCCGTCATGGTGTGGATTCACGGGGGTGGGAATTCGCTCGGGCACGGCGGCTTCTTCGACGGGAGCAATCTGGCTGCGAGCCAGGATGTCGTCGTCATCACGCTGAACTACCGCCTCGGCCCGCTCGGCTGGTTCCGCCACCCCGCACTCCGGAGCGACGGCACGAGCGACGCCGAGCGGTCAGGGAACTTCGGCACCCTCGACCTGGTGCGTGCGCTCGAGTGGGTGCACGACAACGTCGCGGCCTTCGGGGGCGACCCGCGCAAGGTCACCATCTTCGGGGAGTCGGCGGGAGGGACGAACGTCGCGACGCTCCTGGTCTCGCCGCTCGCGCGCGGGCTCTTCCACCGTGCGATCCTGGAGAGCTCGGGTCTCCACGCGAGCAGCGTCGATGAGGCCGAGCACCTCCGCGACGACCCCGTGCCCGGCCATCGCCACAGCTCCGGCGAGCTCCTCCTCGATCTCCTCGTGCGCGACGGGACGGCGACCGACCGCGCCGCGGCGAAGGCGCGGGTCGCGGCGATGACGCCGGACGAGGTCGCGGGCTACCTGCGTGCCAAGAGCAGCGCCGAGCTGCTCACCGCGGCCGCGCCCGGCAACTTCGGTGGTCTCCTCGACTTCCCGCAGGTGTTTCTCGACGGTGTCGTGCTGCCGCGGGAGAAGCCCTTCGACCTCCTCGGCCGGCGCGGGGCCTACACCCGGGTCCCGATCATGCTCGGAACGACGCGGGACGAGGTCAAGCTCTTCCTGTTCACGGACCCGGCCCTGGTCCGACGCTGGTTCGGTGTCATCCCGCGGCTCCGCGATCCGCAGCAGTACGAGCTGAGCGCGGAGTACGGGAGCAAGCTCTGGAAGGCGGGAGCGGCCGACGAGGTGGCGATGCGTCTCCTGAAGGCGCAGGGGCCGAGCGTGTACGTCTACCGCTTCGACTGGGACGAGGAACCGTCCGTCTGGGGGAGTGACCTCGGCGTCATGGTGGGCGCGGCGCACGCCTTCGAGGTCCCGTTCGTCTTCGGGCACTTCGACCTCGGGCGCGAGGGCAATGTGATCTGGACCGGGGCGAACGAGCCGGGGAGGATGGCGCTCTCGGCGGCGATGATGTCCTACTGGGCCGAGTTCGCCCATGCCGGAACGCCGGGGCGCGGCCGGCACGGCGAGCTGCCGCGCTGGCCCGCGTGGGGTGACGAGGGCCAGACCTTCCTCGTCCTCGACACGCCGGCGGGGGGCGGCATCCGCATGTCGTCCGACGTGGTCACCAAGGCGAGCGTCGTGGCCCAGATCGACGCCGATCCCCGCCTGCCGACCCAGCGGGAGCGGTGCGAGCGGTTCGCGGACCTGGCGCTCCACTCACAGTACTTCACGCGGGCCGAGTACCCGACGGCCGGGGCCCACGGCTGCGCCGAGTATCCGCTCGATCACGCCTCTCCGCCGTGACGGCGGATCAGAGGATGTAGCGCGAGAGGTCCTGATCCTCGAGGATCGACTCGAGACGCTCGCGCACGTAGGCGGCGTCGATCGTGACCTCCTTGCCGCGCATCTCCGGCGCGTCGTCGCGGAAGACGACCGTCACGCCCTCGGTCGAGAGGAGCGCCGTGTACTGGCGGATGAGGGCGTTCTCGGGCTCGGTCAGGATGCGGATGAAATCGGCCTGGGTGAGGGCTTCGAGCTCGACCCGGATGGGGAACCGGCCCTGGAACTCCGGAATGAGATCCGAGGGCTTGGCGACGTGGAACGCGCCGGAGGCGATGAAGAGGATGTGGTCGGTGCGGACGGGCCCGTGCTTCGTGTTGACGGTCGACCCTTCGACAATCGGCAGGAGGTCCCGTTGCACGCCCTCCCGGGACACGTCGGGACCGTGGACGGCCCCGCGGCCCGCGATCTTGTCGATCTCGTCGATGAAGACGATGCCCGATTGCTCGACGCGCCGGATCGCCTCCTTGGTGGCGGCCTCCATGTCTATCAGTCTGGCCGCTTCCTCTTGGGCGAGGGTCTCGAGCGCTTCGGGGACCTGCATGCGCGTCTTCTTGCTCCGCTTGGGAAGGAGGTTCTGGAGCATGTCCTTCAGGTTCGTCTCGATCTCCTCCATGCCCTGCGGGGTCATCACCTCGATCATGGGGGAGACGGGGCGTGTCACCTCGAGCTCGACGGTGCGCTCGTCGAGCTTCCCTTCGCGCAACATGTGCCGGAGCTTGTCCCGCGTGCCGACCTCGGGGCCGCCGCCGACCGCGCGCTCGGGTTCTCCCCCGACCGCCTGGATGCGACGCTCGGCGCGCACCGGCGGGAGCAGGAGATCGAGCAGCCGCTCCTCGGCCAGCTCTCGCGCCCGCACGCGGACCTTCTCCTTCTCCTCCTCGCGCACCATGTTGATCGCGAGCTCGGTCAGCTCGCGGATGATCGACTCGACGTCGCGCCCGACGTAGCCGACCTCGGTGAACTTGGAGGCCTCGACCTTGATGAAGGGCGCCTGGGAGAGCTTGGCGAGCCGGCGCGAGATCTCCGTTTTCCCCACGCCGGTCGGCCCGATCATGATGATGTTCTTGGGCGCGATCTCGTCGCGGAGCGGCTCCGGCACGTGCAGCCGGCGCCACCGGTTGCGCAGTGCGATCGCCACCGCGCGCTTCGCGGCGCGCTGCCCGACGATGTAGCGGTCGAGCTCCGAGACGATCTCCCGCGGCGTGAAGGTGGGCATTCGAAACCGTCCTAGCCTGCCGGTGAACTAGTTACCGCGAAGAGCAGGTCCTCGCCATCGCGTGCCAGCAGGTGGAGATCGTCCCGGCCGCCCCGCTCTGCGATCCCGAGCCAGGCCTCGCGCTCCGCGCCGCCGAAATCCTGATGGCATCCCGGTGGGGGCAGGGGCCCGTACGTCTGCTCGAGCCCCTCGCACACCTCCCGTTCGACGAGACCGAACTGCCCCAGGTGCGCGAGGATCAACTCGAGTCCCGTCTCGCGTCTCAGCTGGGCGAGGGCCCCTGGATCGGGCAGGGTCGCGGCAAGTGCCATCCGGCCCGGGAACTCTGCCGGCCAGTACCCGTCGTAGCCGTTCAGCAGCGACCGCCCGTGGAAGATCGAGCGGTACATGGCGCTCGCGTTGAAGGCCGGGACAGGATGGTGCATGCGCCCCCACGTGGCGGGCACCTCGACGAGCGGACCGCCGGGCTTCCGCAGCACGTCGAGCAGCGGCGAGGTCGGCGCGATGGCGGGCTCGATCGGATAGGAGGACGGCAGGGACGCGACGCGCAGGGGCGCCGGCATGGCGACGCTGCGCGCGTACTGCGCGTACATGGCGGCTGCGACCGCGCCGGCCAGCGCCACCGTGGCCCACGAGGGGAGCCGGCGGTGGCCCGGCCGACGCGCGCACTCGGCGAAGGCGATCCCCGCCAGCACCGAGAGTCCCATGAGCCCGACGACCCCCATCCGGTCGAACCGGCGGAGCCCCGGCAGCCAGCTCGAGAGGACGAACGGGCCGAGCGAGATCGGGGTACCGAACCATCGGACCGTCGGCGTGAGCGAAAGCCCAAGCCCCACGATCACCCAGTAAGCGCCGTGTATCCAGGGCGCGCCAGGGATGCGGTTGCCCGCGCGGCTCCAGACCACGCTGACCGCCCCCGCGGTGATCAAGAGCAGCGTGACCACGGGCACTCCCATCGGCATGTCGGCTCGCAGGGGGCCCCAGGGAAGCTCGACGGCATCCGCCGACGTGTTCCACGGCGTCTGGGTGGCGAGGGATGGGTTCTCGGCCCGGACGACGAGGTAGCCGGCGTCGGCGGCGAGCAGGAACAGCCCGGCGACCAGGACGACCGCGATCAGGCGGAACCCCGCCCGACGGCTCCTCGGGCCGAGCGCCCGGACCGTCGCAATGATGCCCAC
>VBLA01000572.1 GCA_005879245.1 Deltaproteobacteria bacterium | reverse complement strand
CTCGGCGAGAGCGGCGCACGGGTGCTCTTCATCCCGGGCCGCCATCGCGACTGCGACCATCGCGCGCTCATCCGCGACCTTCGCGCCGAGCTGCCGGCGCTGGATCATGTCGTCGTCGTCCGCGACGGCGCCCTGGCCGGCGAGCACGAATACGGCGCCCTCGCGGGGAGCGAGTCGTCCGCCGATCGGGCACCGGCGAATGCCGATGCGATCGCGCTCCTCATCTACACCTCAGGCACGACGGCCGACGCCAAGGGAGTGCTGCACTCGCACGAGACGCTGCTGGCCGAGGCCCGGAGCCTCGGAGCCGTGCATGAGCTCGTCCCCACCGACACGGTCCTCATGCCCTCCCCCCTCACGCACATCTCGGGCATCGTGCACGCGCTGCTCGTGCCCGCCGTCTACGGCACGACGGCGGTCCTGCTGGACCGCTGGGAGCCCGGGGAGGCGCTCGCGCTCGTCGGCCGGGAGCGCGTCACCTGCGTCGTGAAGCGCGTCTACGGCTCGACCGAGTTCCCGACGGTCACGACGAGCGGCCCCGACGATCCCCCCGCCCGGCGCGTCGAGACCGAGGGCCGCCCCATCGGGGCCGTCGAGCTCCGCATCGTCGACGAGGCCGGCGAGCCCGTGCCCGCCGGCCACGAGGGGGAGATCCTCGCGCGCGGACCCGAGTGCTTCGTAGGCTACCGCGACCCGGCCCTCAACGCCGAGGCCTTCACCCCCGACGGCTGGTTCCGGACCGGCGACCTCGGCGCCGTCGACGCGGCCGGCGCGCTCCGCATCACGGGACGCCGGAAGGACATCATCATCCGCAAGGGGGAGAACATCAGCGCGCGCGAGCTGGAGGAGCTGATCGCGATGCATCCGGCGGTCGCCGAGGTCGCGGTCATCGGCCTGCCCGATACCGTGGCGGGCGAGGTCGCCTGCGCGGTGCTCCGTCCCCGGCCGGGCACCTCTCTTCCGACGCTCGCTGATCTCGCGGCCCATCTGACGGACCACGGCCTCTCGCGCCGGAAGCTCCCCGAGCGCCTCGAGCTGGTGGCCGACTTTCCGCGCACCGCGAGCGGCAAGATCCTGAAACGGGCGCTGCGCGAGCAGCTCGGCGGTGGGCGATGACGGCGGGGGACTACCGCGACAAGGTCGTTCGTGCGCGAGTGCCAGGTCGTATCGCCAGCCTCGCACTACCTTGCGGGTGACCTCGGTGAGCGAGCCTTCGCCGAACACGTCGTCGACGACACGGTCGCGCGGCACGGTCGGGTCGACATCCTCGTCAACAACGCCGGCATCTCCAAGCACAAGCAGATCTACCACATGTCCGCCGACGAGGCGGAGCAGGTGATGCGGGTGAACTTCCTCTCCTGCGTGTGGACCACGCTCGCCGCGATCCCCATCATGCTCCGCCAGGGCAGCGGATCGATCGTCAACATCTCTTCCTTCGCCGCCAAGGTCGCCCCGCCCCGCGAGACGATCTACGCGGCCTCCAAGGCCGCTATGAACGCCTTCAGCGAGGGGATGTGGAACGACCTCGCCGGGGCGAACATCCACGTGGCGATCGTCAACCCGGGCCCCATCGACACCGAGATCTGGCTCAAGGAGGACGAGCCGGTCGCCTTCCACGGACGGAAGTATCCCCCCGAGCTGATCACGCAGGCGATCTTCGAGGTGATCGAGAAACGGCGCCACGAGCTGACGGTCCCGCGGCGGAACCCGCCGCTTCTCCTCGCACGCTTCATGCGGCTCTTCGTCCCCTCGGTGCTGCGCGCGGCGCTCGCGCGGTTCGATCCCGTGCCGCGGGAGGTCCTCGAGAAGGCGCGGGCCCGGGCCCGCGAGGGCAAGCGTTTGGGCGACCTGCGCGACGACTAGCGGCCGGCCCCCGACGCGGCCCTCACGCTCAGATGACGCCGTCGCTCCGGAGCGCCTCCAGCTCGCCGGGGCTGAGACCGAGCAGCCCCTGGTAGATCTCCTCGTTGTGCTCGCCGAGCCGGGGGGCACCGCGAGGGACATCACCCGGGGTCTCCGAGAAGCGCGGGTAGACACCCTGCATCCGTACCGCGCCGAGGACGGGGTCGTCGACCGACACGATGTCCCCCCGCGCCGCAACGTGCGGGTCCGTGAAGATGTCGGCCACCGAGTAGGCCACGCCGAAGGGCACCTCGTGAGCCTCGAGCACGTCCTGGATCTCCCGCGCCGTCCGCTCGCGACACCAGGCCGCGACGATGCCGTTCAACTCGTCGCCGTGCTCGGCGCGCCGGGCCATCGTCCCGAAGCGTGGCTCGCGGAGCAGGTCCTCGCGCCCCATCGCGCGGGCGAGACGGGGAAAGAGGCCATCGCCCGCCGCGATGATGCAGACGTACTTGCCGTCCTTCGTCGCCCAGTTGTCGAGTGGCGCGGAGTTCCTGAGCCGGTTGCCCTCGCGCTCGCGGACGACGCCGAGCCGGTCGTAGGCGGCGAGCGTGTGCTCCATGATGCGGAGGATCGACTCGTAGAGGGAGAGCTCGACCCATTGGCCGCGGGGCGCCGCTCCCGCCACCTGCGCTCGTCGGTCTCGCTCGTAGAGCGCCGTGACGATGGCGAACGCGTTGAAGACCGCCGTCAGGTAGTCGGAGACGATGAGGCCCGGACG
>VBLA01000029.1 GCA_005879245.1 Deltaproteobacteria bacterium | reverse complement strand
GAGGATGCCCGCCCCGTCGCCGGTCAGCGGATCGCACCCGCACGCCCCGCGGTGGGTGAGGTTCTGGAGAACGGTCAGGCCCTTCTCGATGATCGCGTGCGAGCGCTCGCCCTTGACGTCGACCACGAACCCCACCCCGCACGCGTCTCGCTCTATCCGGGGATCGAGGAGCCATGGGGTCGTGCGCTCGGCCATAGTCAGGCTCTCCTCAGCTGCGCGGCGCGCTCGCCGTTCCGCCGGCCGCGCTTGCCACCACCCGGCTCCGCCGTGTGCGGCGGGAGGGCCAGCTGGACACGCTCGGTGTGGGTCGAGAGCACCACCATCGTCTCGGTCCGCGCCACGCCGTCGAGGCAGCGGATCCGGCTGATCAGCCGTTCGAGCGAGGAGGTGTTGCCCGTCTTCACCTTGAGGAGGATCGTGTATCCGCCGGTCACGTGGTGGCACTCGAGCACGTCGTCGACCGCGCGCACCTTGCGCTCGAAGTCGGCGATCATGGACGGATGGCTGATGATGACGCCGATGAAAGCCGTGATGTCGAGGCCGAGCCGGCGCGCATCGAGCAGCGCCGGGTAGCCGGTGATGACGTGCGCCGCCTCGAGCTTCTTGATGCGCTCGAGGACGGCAGGCGCGCTGAGCCCCACCTGCTCGCCCAGCCGGACGAGCGGTGTGCGACAGTCCTCCTGCAGGAGAGCGAGGATGCGGAGGTCTATGTCGTCTAGCTGCGGGTCTGCCCTGCCGCCGAATGTCATAAGGTCCCGGGGCGAATTAGCAGAATATTTAGAGGGAATACTGGCGGTGTGTCAACCGTTTCTAAGGGGTGCCCGGTCCCCCCCGCGCCGCCGGGGTCAGCGGCTGGAGACGATGACGCGCGCCACGAGGTAGGCGAGCACCTGCGCGGCGCTCTCCTCGGGCGACTGCTCGGCCGTACGGAGGGTCAGCTCGGGCGTGAGGGGGGCCTCGTAGGGGGCGGAGATGCCGGTGAACTCCGGGATCTGGCCCGCGCGGGCCTTCTGGTAGAGACCCTTCACGTCCCGCTGCTCGCAGATGTCGAGCGGGCAGTCGACCAGGACCTCGATGAAGTCGCCGGGCCGCATGAGGGCCCGCACCTGGTCGCGGTCGGCCCGGTAGGGCGAGATGAAGGCGGTCACGGCCACCAGGCCCGCGTCGGTGAAGAGCTTCGCCACCTCACCGATGCGGCGGATGTTCTCGGTCCGATCGGCCGGCGAGAAGCCGAGGTTCTTGTTGAGCCCGTGGCGGATGTTGTCTCCGTCGAGGATGTAGGTCCGGACGCCGCGCGTCCAGAGGGCCTTCTCGAGGGCCACGGCGATCGTGGACTTTCCGGAGCCGGAGAGACCGGTCAGCCACACGACGGCGCCCCGGTGCCCGTTCAGGCGCTCCCGTTCCTCCCGGGTCACCGCCCCCGCGTGCCAGACGATGTTGGTCGCCTTCTGCTCGGGCATGGGCGCGTCGCTTTTACCGGGCGAGGCGAGGAGCGGCAAGCGCTTCCCGCTGCCGCCCAAGGATGGCATGAAGATGCAGCCGTGGAGCTCACCGATCGTGTGTGCGTCATCACGGGTGCGGCCTCGGGTATCGGGGCGGCCGGCGCGCGCCGCTTCGCCGCGGCCGGGGCTCGCGTCGTGGTGGCCGATCTGCAGGCGGAAGCTGCTCAGGGGATCGCCGCCGAGATCGGGGGCCTGGCTTTCCCCGTCGACGTCGCGGACGAGGCGGCGGTCGAGGTCCTCGTCGCCGGCACGCTCGCGCGCTTCGGGCGCCTCGACCTTCTCTGGGCCAACGCGGGCATCGCCGGCGTCCGCGCCCCGTGTGCAGAGCAGCCGGCCGAGAGCTGGGAGCGTGTCCTGCGGGTCAATCTGACCGGCGTGTTCTTCTCCTTCCGCGCCGCGCTCCGTCCGATGATCGAGGCGGGTCGCGGCGTGCTGCTCGCGACCGCTTCGGTGGCGGGCCTGCAGGCGAGCGCGGGAAGCCCCGCCTACCACGTTGCCAAGGCCGGCGTGGTGATGCTCGTGCGCCACGTGGCCCGCGCCTACGCGGCGCGCGGCATCCGTTGCAACGCGCTCTGCCCGGGGCTCACCGACACGCCGATCCTCGACCCGTTCGCGGAGGCGCTGGGCGGCCGCGAGGCGTTCATCGCCCGCGTCTTGCCCACCATCCCGAGCCGACGGGTCGGGCGTCCCGAGGACGTCGCCGAGGCCGCCCTCTTCCTCGCGAGCGACGCCGCGTCCTACGTGAACGGCGTCGCCTTCCCCGTCGACGGGGGCATGGCGTCGTGAGCGGCGAAGCGCCCTAACGCGCCGGCGGCGGGCCGCCGATCCGTCCCGTCCGCGGCCCACGCGGGCGCAGCGCCTGGCGGAGCTCGCGCTTGCGGATGCGGATCGCGTCGGGGGTGACCTCGACGAGCTCGTCTTCGTCGATCCACTCGAGGCCGTCCTCGAGGTCCATGGTGTGGTGCGGGACGAGCCGCACCGCCTCGTCGTGCCCCGACGCGCGCATGTTGCTGAGCTTCTTCTCGCGGCAGACGTTCACGTCGAGGTCGGCGTCACGCGAGTACTCGCCCACCACCATCCCCTCGTAGACCGGGGTGCCGGCGGGGACGAAGAGCGCGCCCCGCTCCTGGAGATGAAAGAGCGCGTAGGGCGTCGCCACGCCCTCGCGGTCGGCCACCATGGCGCCGTTCGTGCGCGTCGGAATCGGCCCTTGCCAGGGTGCATAGCCGTTGAAGAGGGCGTTGAGCGTGCCGGTGCCCCGCGTGTCGGTCAGGAAGTGCGAACGGAAGCCGATGAGGCCGCGCGACGGCACGGTGTACTCGAGGCGCACGCGGCCGCCGCCCAGGTGCTCCATGCGCCCCATGACGGCGCGACGCACGCCGAGGAGCTGGGTCACGATCCCCACGTAGTCCTCGGGGACGTCGACCAGCACGAGCTCCATCGGCTCCTCGATGCTCCCGTCCCGCTCCCGCACCACCACCGCCGGCTTCGAGACCTGGAGCTCGAACCCCTCGCGGCGCATCGTCTCGATCAGGATCGCCAGCTGGAGCTCGCCGCGTCCGAGCACGCGGAACGTGTCGGCCGAGTCGGTCTCCTCGACCCGCAGACTGACGTTCCGGCGGCCTTCCTGGAGGAGCCGCTCGCGGACCACCCGCGACGTGACCCGGCTGCCCGAACGACCCGCCCACGGGCTGGTGTTGACCCCGAAGAGCATGGCGATGGTCGGCTCGTCGATCCGGATGGGCGGCAGGGCCGCGGGCCGCTCGCGGTCGGCGATCGTCTCGCCGATGTGGATGTCCTCGATCCCGGCGACCGCGACGATGTCGCCGGCGAGCGCGCGCTCGAGCTCGACGCGCTTCAGCCCGAGCCAGCCGTAGAGCCGGGTGAGCTTGCACGGTACGACCGATCCGTCGAGCCGGCAGAGCGCATACTGGGCGCCGGCGACCAGCTCGCCCGCCACCACCCGGCCGATCGCGAGGCGGCCCACGTAGTCGTCGTAGCCGAGGTTGTTCGCCTGGAAGCGGGTCGGGGCCTCCGGCTCGTGGGGTGGGCCGGGGAGGGCGGCGACGATCGTCTCGAAGAGGGGCGAGAGATCGGTCCCGGGGACGGCCAGATCGCGTACCGCCGTGCCCGCGCGTGCGTTGGTGTAGACGACGGGGAAGTCGAGCTGCCCCTCGCTCGCACCGAGGTCGATGAAGAGCCCGTAGAGCTCGTCGAGCACCGCCGCCGGCCGCGCATCCGCCCGGTCGATCTTGTTGAGGCATACGACCGGTGGCAGCCCGAGCTCGAGGGCCTTGGCGAGGACGAAGCGGGTCTGGGGCAGCGGCCCCTCCGAGGCGTCGACCAGCAGCAGCACCCCGTCCACCATGGCGAGCGTCCGTTCGACCTCGCCACCGAAGTCGGCGTGGCCCGGCGTGTCGACGATGTTGATGTGGACTCCGTTCCAGACGACGGTCGTGTTCTTCGCGAGGATGGTGATGCCGCGCTCCCGCTCGAGCGCGAAGGAGTCGAGGACCCGGTCGGCAACCTGCTCGCCGGCGCGGAAGATCCCCGTCTGGCGCAGCATGCCGTCGACCAGCGTCGTCTTCCCATGGTCGACGTGGGCGATGATCGCAATGTTGCGGACGTCGGTGCGACGCGGGAGCTCGAGCCGGCGTTCAGGTGCGGACATGAGTATCCCAGCATCCTGACGGGTGGAGCGGCGCGGGTCAAACTCAGGTCGCCGCGTGGCCGTCTCGACTCGGCGAGCGTCCATGTATCTCGGCCAGTCGACGTTCGAGGAAGCGTCGCTCGACGGCGTTGGTCGCCAGAGCGACCGCCTCGCGGTAGGCGGCGGCCGCCTCCCGGTTCCGGCCGAGACGGCGGAGGAGCCCGCACAGCGCGCGGAGGGTGAGCGCGACCTGCGCCTCGGTGGCCAGCGACGGGTGGCAGCACGTGAAGATCAGCCGCAGCTGGTCGTCACGCACTCCCGGGTCCTCCCGCGCGCCGGGCCGCTCCTCGTGTGGAGGGCGCGGGCGCGTCGCAATCGCCGTCGGGGCGCCCGGCTACGTCACACTGCCCCCGCGGTGAGCAGGCTGCGGGCGATCTGCGAGACCTGGATCTCGTCGGTGCCGGCGTAGATCTGGAGGACCTTGGCGTCGCGGCAGAGCTGCTCGACCTGGAACTCGGCCATGTAGCCGTTCCCGCCGAAGAGCTGGACCGCCTCGAGCGTGACCTCGACCGCGGCCTGCGCGGCGTAGAGTTTGCAGGCCGAGGCCTCGGCGAGACCCATCCGCCGGCCGGCCGCCGCCATCTCGATCTGGCGGAAGATGATGTTCTGGAGGTTCATCCGTGCCACCTCCATCCTCGCGAGCTTCAGCTGGATCAGCTGGAACTCGCCGATGGGGCGCCCGAACTGGATCCGCGTGCGCGCATAGTTGACGGAGAGAGCGAGGCACTGCTCGACCATGCCGAGCGCCATGGCGGCCACGCCGGTGCGCTCCTGGGAGAAGGTCTGCTTCGCTCCCGCGCGCGCGGGGACGTCCTCGGTCTCGCCGATCAGGCGCTCGGGCCCGACGTGGACGTCCTCGAGAAAGAGCTCCCCGGTGGGGGAGGAGTGGAGTCCCATCTTCCGCATAGGCTTCGACTGCGTGAGTCCGGGCGTGCCCTTGTCGAGGACGAAGCTGAGCACCTTCCGCTGCTTCGGGTCGCTGCCGTCGTCGAGCTTGCAGATGAAGACTATCGTGTCCGCGTAGGGCCCGTTGGTGATGAACGTCTTGTTTCCGTTGAGCACATAGCCCTCGGCGTTCCGTCGCGCCGTGGACTTCATGCCCCCGAAGGCGTCCGAGCCGGAGCCCGGCTCGGTGATCGCCCAGGCCCCGATCTTCTCGAGCGTCAGGAGGGGGAGGGCCCAGCGCTCCTTCTGCCGGATCGTCCCGCGCGAGATGATCGCCGCCGGCGTGAGCCCGACGCTCACCCCGAGGGCGGTCACCATCCCCGGGCAGTAGTGGCAGAGCTCGATCACGGGGATCAGCTGCATGCCGACATCCTCGGCCGTTCGTTCGCGAACGGTCTTCGCCGGCGCGTCACCCCGCGCCGCCGCCTTCTCCCGCTCGAGCTGACGCTGGAAGCGCTGGCGCGCCATCTCGTCGATGCCGAAGGCCGCCATCATCTTGCGCAGCACGTCGTAGGGCGGCACATCGCCGTGCTCGAAATCCGCGAGCCTCGGTTTGATCTCTGCCTCGACGAAGCGGCGGACCATGTCGCGGATCATCTGATGCTGCTCGCTCCACTCGATCATGGACTGGACTCCCTATGCGTACTGGCCTTCGAGATAAGCGATGATGTCGTCCGACTCGTACATCTCGCGGCGGGTATTCGGATCGACCAGGTACGGCACCTGCATCTTGCCGCCCCGACGCGTGAGCGCGGCGCGCTTGGGGCTCCCCTTGGGGAGGTTTCTGACGATGTATTCGAGGTCGAGCTCGGAGAGCGTCTCGCGCACCTTCCGGCAGTACGGTGAGCCTTCCATGTTGAAGAGGGTGAGTGGCTCGAAGCGTTCCCGGCGGCCCGCGCGGCGACACCGGGAGCCGCGCCCCAGGCGGACGGCACTCGCCAGCGACGAGTTCACGTCGTCGAGGATCGTCGGCAGGGGAAGCCGCCACCCCGCTCGTTCGCCGGCCCCGTAGGTGGCGTTCAGGTAGCGGATGATGTCGTCCGACTCGTAGAGCTCGGTGGCGGTATTCGGGTCGACCAGGTAGGGTGCCTGCATCTTCCCGCCCCGGCGGACCAGCTCGGCACGGCGCGCACTCCCCTGCGCCACCGGGCGGGCTCGGTAGTCGAGGTCGAGCTCGGAGAGGACTTCATCTCGAGGTGCAGATGCAGCACAACCTCGCGGACCTTGGCACGTGGGAAGAAGTTGAGTACGACCTGGTCTACACCAAGATGGACCGCCACTGCGCGCACGATCGTTTCCTTGCCGCCCTCTGCGAGACGGTCAAACTCGAAGCCGAGCGGAAGATGGAAGCGGGCAATGTCGACCTCGAGTCGGTCCGGCGTCGGGTCGGGAAGGGTCCATAGCGAACCAGCATGCCTGTGCCGGTCGAGGGCAAATGCCGCCAGATCCTCGTCTACGGCGACTCGCTCACGTGGGGCATCATCCCGAATACCCGGGGCCGCTTGCCCTTCGAAGCTCGCTGGCCGGGCGTCATGGAACACCACCTGGTGGCCCGAGGCCGCCGGGTCCGCATCATCGAGGATTGCCTGAATGGGCGGCGTACTGCATGGGAGGATCCGTACAAGCCAGGCCGAAACGGATCCGTAGGGATCGAGCAGTGTATCGAGATCCACTCGCCGCTGGCGCTCGTGATCGTCATGCTCGGTACCAACGACTTCCAATCCATGCATCAGCACAATGCGTGGCACTCGGCGCAGGGGGTGGCGGCGCTCGTTCGCGCCATTCGCCGCGCCCCGGTCGAGCCTGGGATGCCGAGTCCGGACATTCTGGTGGTGGCGCCGCCGCCCATCCGAGCGCCGAGCGGGCCGATCGCGCCGAAGTTCCTCGGCGCCGAGAACAGGTGCGCGGGTCTTGCGAACGCGTACGAGCGCGTCGCGACGGAGGAGAAGTGTCGCTTCTTCGATGCCGGCAGAGTGACGACGTCGAGCGTGGTCGACGGCGTCCATCTCGACGCCGACCAGCACGCCACTCTCGGGCAGGCGCTGGCTGGCGCCGTCGACTCACTACTGGAAGACGTTTGAGCCAAGATTGGAGGTGACAGCATGGCGCGCTTCGCCGTCATCGGTGCGGGAGCCTGGGGCACGGCGCTGGCCTGCCACGCCGCCCGGCTTGGCCACGCCGTCACGATGTGGGCCTTCGAGTCCGAAGTGGCGGCGGAGATCACTGGCTCGCACGCGAACTCGCCGTACCTGCCGGACGTCGAGCTGCCGGAGTCGATCACGGCGTCGACCGACGCGGGAGCGGCGGTCACGCGGGCCGACGTCGTGCTCCTGGTTCCGCCCTCACAGCACCTGCGCCGGGTGACGGCGGGTCTGTCGGCGAGGATCGCGGCGCACGCCGTCGTGGTCGTGGCGACCAAGGGCATCGAGGAGCGAAGTCTCAAGCTCATGTCCGAGGTGCTCGCCGAGACGATGCCCGAGGTGGCGGCAGAGCGGGTCGTCTTCCTGTCGGGTCCCAGCTTCGCGCGCGAGGTGGCGCGCGGCCTCCCGACCGACGTCGTGCTCGCCGCGCGCGACCTCCAGGCGGCGCGCGCGCTCCAACCCCTGCTCCACGCCCCGACCTTCCGCACGTATGCGAGCGCTGATCCGGTCGGCGTGCAGATCGGCGGGGCCTTCAAGAACGTGATCGCGGTCGCGACTGGCGCCTGCGACGGCCTCGAGTTCGGCCCGAAAGCCCGGGCGCGATCTCATCCTCACGTGCACGGGTGACCAGTCGCGCAACCGGACGCTCGGGAAGGAGGTCGCGAGGGGCGTTGACCCGCGCGTCTACCTCGCGAGCCAGCGCGCCATGGCCGAGGGGTTCCACACCGCGGCCGCCGGCTACGCACTCGCGCAGAAGCTCGGCGTCGAGGCGCCGATCACGGAGAACGTGTATCACGTTCTCCACCGCGACCGCCCGATCGCCGAGGCGGTCACGATTCTCATGGAGCGCACCTACAGGGACGAGCTCGATGGGATCGAGCAACCCCGAGCACACGGGTGAACGAACGGCCCGTCGAGGCATCGAAGATGAAGGAAACGCCGGCAGTCGACTTCTTGGTGGAGCGCGGAAACCTGCGCCATTGCAAATTCGTGCGCGCCCCCGGGCCCGATGAAGTCCAGCTGCACGACGGAGAAGTGCTGCTGGAGGTCGCGACGTTCGCGTTCACCGCGAACAACGTCACGTACGCCGTCGCCGGCGACATGATGTCGTACTGGAACTTCTTTCCGGCCGAGGCGGGCTGGGGCAAGGTCCCGGTATGGGGCTTCGGCGACGTGATCCGCTCCCACCACGAAGGCGTGACCGAGGGCGAGCGTGTCTTCGGCTACTTCCCGATGTCGACGCATCTCGTGGTTCGCCCCGGCCATATCAGCCGGAGCGGCTTCGTCGATGGGTTTCCCCATCGGCAGACGCTTCCCGCGGTGTACAACCAGTACACCCGGGTCGCGGCCGATCCGGGCTACGCGGCGGAACACGAGGATCAGCAGCAGCTCTTCCGGCCGCTGTTCATGACCGCGTTCCTGCTGGAAGACTTCATCGCCGACAATGATGTCTTCGGCGCGCACGCGGTCGTGCTCTCGAGTGCCTCGAGCAAGACGGCGTTCGGACTGGCGTTCCTGCTCCGGCGGAACCGGGGTGCTCGGTGTGAAGTGATCGGCCTCACTTCCCCGGGGAACGTGGCGTTCGTGGAGAAGCTCGGGTGCTACGGTCGCGTGGTGACGTACGACCGGATCGACTCGCTCCCGCCCGAGCTCCCCGTCGTGTTCGTGGACATGGCGGGTAACGGCGACGTCGTGCGTGCGCTCCACCATCACTACCGGGACAACGTGAAGTACAGCTGCATCGTGGGGGCAACGCACTGGGAGCGCGGCACGCGCGAGGCCGATCTCCCGGGAGCTCAACCCACGTTCTTTTTCGCCCCGACGCAGCTCCACAAGCGAACGCAGGAATGGGGAGCGGAGGAATTCCAGCGGCGCTACGGAGTGGCGTGGCGGGGGTTCCTCGAGTTCGCGAAAAGTCACATTCGTGTCGTGAGCGGGCGGGGACCGGCTGCCGTGGAACGAGTGTACTTGGAGACCGTGGAAGGGCGGACGAAGCCCGACGAGGGGCACATCCTCTCACTATGGGGGTGACGGAGCACGCTCGGTGACGCTCACGGGATCACCGGGCGTGATCTCGCCGCTTTCCACCGTTCGCAGGTAGACGCCCCGGAGGTTCCGATGGCGCAGCTCGGCCTTCGACACGAAGCGGAGCGCGTCAGGACCAAACCGTGCCTGGAACTTGTGACACCCGTTGTGCGGCATCGGAGTGACCTGGAGAAGGGCTCCGCCCACGCGGAGTCGGCTACCGGGAGGCAGGTTCTCCGTCGACAGATCGACACTCAGAAAGAGGTTGTCCCCGAACAGCGCTAGGGGTTGCCCGTTGGCAATCAGCTCGGCGACGTCGATCTGCATCACCGCGATGGCCTTCTCGACGTGCGGCTCGCGCTGACGACCCCACGCATCGCCCGGAACCCCCGCGTCGACTTCCAATCGGATGCGCTCCGGTTGCTCCCGCCTCCCGTGCTCTCCCCTCACCACGATCAGTGCCACCCGACCGCTCTCCTGCGGGGCACCCGGCAACGCGTTCAGCCTTTCTTCTAGGTGCGCGAGTGTCCGGTACCGGTCCGCGTCGCCGACTGACTCGGAATCGATGCTTGCTTTTTCCACCTTCGTCGTCTCTGATCCTGCTTCCTCGGCCCATCTTGCGGTTCGCGCGTCGCTCGGGCAAGTCGTCACCGCCCAACCCGGGAGGATGTCCCGACCGAGATCAAGCAAGGGGAGGCGGCAGCACGGGAGCTATCATCACGGCAACCTGCCTGCGGCGCTCCGGAACGTCGCCAAGGAGCTGATCGCCGAACGCGGGCTGGAGCGCTTCACCCTGCGGGAGGTCGCGCGACGGATCGGGGTGACGCATGTCGCCGCCTACCGCCACTACGTGGATCGGCGCGCGCTGCTCGCCGCGGTCGCAGAGAATGGGTTTCACCAACTCCGCCGGCGCCTCGAAGGTGCCCGGAAGAAGACCCCGGCGGCTCTCGCGCCGAGACTCCGGGCGATCCTCGCGGCGTACCTCCACTTCTGCTGGGACGAGCCCGCGCTCACGGCCGTCATGTTCGGCCCTCGGCTGAGCCGTAAGGGTGAGTTCCCGCGCCTCGAGGCGGCCGTCATGGAGAGCCTCGGCATCATCGTGCAGACGATCACCGCGCTCGCGCCTCGGCACGCGCTCCGGCGCCGCTCCGCACGAGACCTGGGGCTGGCGCTCTGGACCTTCGTCCACGGGTTCAGCACGCTCTCGTACGACAAGGCGGCGTACCCGAGCGCTCGCAAGGCGGCGGGTGCGTTCGACGACATGCTGACGCCGACGCTCGTCGGCATGTTCGGGAGCCGCGCCGCTCCGCCTCGAGCGCGCCGCCCCCCAGAGCGCTGACCCGAGCGTGCAGCGGAGGCCTTGTGTCGGTATGTTACCAGTGGTAATTCATCGCCCATCGCGCGAGGAGGTCGCCATGGCGAGCACGAGTCACGAGAGAATCGCACGGCAGGTTCTGGAGGCCTGGAACACCCACGACGTCGAGCGCGTCGTCGCCTGCTACACGCCCGATCTCGTCTATCGGGATCCCGGAACGCGCGGCTACGTGCAGGGCGCCGATGCGCTCCGGCGATTCCTCTGGCGAGCGATGTTGACCCCGCTCGGCAGCGAGACCACCCTCGAAGTCGAGGGCATGGATCTGGTGGTGCTCGAAGGAGAGCGCCTCAAGCGGAACGAGGTCTACTTCGACCGTGCAGCGCTGGCGTCGCTCGTCGCCTCGCGGCCGGCGGCATAGTGCGCCGATGAGGCAGCTCGCGTTCGTCAAGCCGAGGGTACTCGGATGGCACGAGGTGCCTGCGCCGTGCCTCGAACGCCCTCGGCAGGCCATCGTGGCCCCGGTTGCGGCTGTGGTCGGGTCGGGCCTGGCGTCCGCGGCGTCGTCCCGGGGAGAGCTGGTCGCGGTGCCCGCGCAGATCTCGTGCGGGGACTACGACCGCTGCCGTTCAGGATCGACGGCCTTCTGCCGGTCTCTCCCCCCGAACTCGATGTACGGGCTCGGACCCACCGTGGGGGATTGAAGCCGGTCTTCGTCCGCAGGCTGACGTAAGGAGCCCGTCGCTCCGAACCCGCCCCACGCCTACGTCGGTCGCCTTTTCCCCCAGGTGTTCCAATGGGTCCGCTGTCGGGCGGGGAGGCGGCCTGCCGGTTTGAACTCCGCGCCCTTGTAGTAGGCCACCGGCAGCAGGGCGGTCTGCGTCACGCTGTCGGGGACCCCCAGGACCTTCGCGGCCTCCTGCTCGTACATGATGTGGAGCGTCGTCCACGCCGAGCCGACCCCGCGGGCGCGCAGCGCCAGCATGAAGGACCAGACCGCTGGCAGGATCGAGCCGTACACCGACGCCTGCGCGAGCGTTCCCGCATTCTCCACGCGTCCCTCGACGCACGGGACGACGTGCACCGGAACCTCGTGGAGGTGCTCTGCCAGATAGGTCGCCGAATCGATGATGCGCGGGAGCTGGCGCGCGCGCGGATCGTCGGGGGGAAGCTCCGGACGCATCGTTCCGGCCGGTGCGCTCGCGTAGGCCTCGAAGGCGCGGCGGTAGAGCCCGGCGAGCGCGGCGCGCTTCTCGGGGTCGGTCACTACCAGGAAGTGCCAGCCCTGGGAGTTTGAGCCGGTCGGCGCCTGGAGGGCGATCTCGATCGCGCGCTCGAGGACGGCTGGCTCCACGGGGCGGGCGAGGTCGAGACGCTTCCGGACGGAGCGAGTGGTGGTGAGTAGATGATCGACGACGCGGAGATCCACGGATCACCTCCTCGGCACGATCGGGGCCGTCGCGGCACTAGCACAGGTCTCGACGTGGCGGCCAGACCTTCCGTTGCGCCCCCCGGAGGGATAGGAGGCGGCCATGCGAGCCCGACCGGAGACCATGATCTTCCATGGCGCCGTCGTGATTCTCCTCGGCCTCCTCGCCGGCTTTCCCTACGCCCTCGTCGTCACGGGCAGCCTGGCGGGCTCCGAGCGGGCCTGGCGGATGGCGCACCTCGAGGGCGTCCTGAACGGCCTCCTCGTGATCGTGGTCGCGGCGGTCTGGGACCGGCTGGCGCTCGACGGCTGGAAACGCGACGTGCTCGCCTGGTCCCTCGTCCTCATGGCGTACGGCAACGTCGTCGCGTCGGTCATCGGCGCGACCTTCGCTGTGCGGGGCCTCGAGCCTGGCGGCTCGCCCAGCAACACGCTCGTCTACCTGCTCTTCATGATGGCGGTGGTGGGCATCGTCGTCGGCATCGGTCTCGTGGCCGAGGGGGCGTGGAAGCGCCGGCGCTCCGGCACCTCGTGACGCGGGTGAGGAGGGTTCAGCCCGTGCCGGCCGGAAGGTCTCGGAGGGCGCCGGGGTCGGCCGTCGTCACGCCGGTGCCCCGCCAGCTAGCGAGCGTGGTCGCGATCTCCTGACGCACCCGCTCGATCAACGCTTCCCGATCCTCTCCGGGACGCCGGGCGATCGGCTCGCCGATCCGCACGCGGACGCGCACGCCCCACGGGACGGGGAACATGTTGCGGGCGAGGAGACGCCACGATTCGTCCACCGTGACCGCCACGACGGGCGTGTCGGGCGCGGCGTCGAGGAGCGCCCGGGTCCCGGCAGGGCGGAACGCCCCGAGCTCCCCCACCCGCGCGCGCGTGCCCTCGGGGAAGATCACGGCCGAGGCGCGGCCCAGGCGCACCCGTCCCGCGAGCTCGCGGATCGCCACCAGGGCGGAGGGGGCGTCGCCGCGGTCGATCAGCACGTGCCCCCCGCGGCGGAGGTTGTAGGAGACGCTCGGGATCCCGCGCCCGAGCTCGCGCTTCGAGATGTACTTCGGGAAGTTCGAGAAGAGGAGCGCTCCGAGGATGGGGATGTCGAACATGCTCTGGTGATTCGCCACCACGAGGTACGACGTCCGCGGCCGGAACCCCGGCGCCC
>VBLA01000571.1 GCA_005879245.1 Deltaproteobacteria bacterium | reverse complement strand
CGAGGCGAACGGGCCGGAGAGCGTCGTGGCCGCGCTCGCCGTGGTGCAGGTCGCCCTGACGGCGACTATCGTGGCGGCCGGCGCGGCACTGCTCCGCCGGGCGCAGCGTCCATGACATCGGTGATCGCCCTGGAGGACGTGTGGCTCAAATTGGGCGCCACGCCGGTGCTCTCGGGCCTCTCGCTCACGCTGGAGCCGGGCGAGGTCCTGGCGCTCCTCGGCCCCTCGGGAGCCGGCAAGACGACCGTCGTGCGGCTGATCCTCGGCTTCATTGCTCCGGAGCGCGGGAGTGTTCGGCTCAACGGCGCGGTGGCGAGTGCCGACGGTCGGGTCCTTCAGCTGCCCGAGGAACGAAATCTTGCCGTCGTGCTGCAGGAGCTCGCCCTGTGGCCGCATCTCACGGTCGCCGGGAATCTCGCCTTCGGACTCGAGGCGAGAGGAATGCCGCGCGCAGTTCGCGAGGCGCGGATTGCGGATATGACTCGGCGGGTAGGTCTCGCCGGGAAAGAAGACCGTCGTCCGGCCCACCTCTCCGGCGGTGAACGCCAGCGGGTCGCGATCGCGCGGGCGCTGGTCCTCGATCCGCAGGCCGTGCTCTTCGACGAGCCGCTCACGAACCTGGACGTGAGCCTCAAGCGCGAGCTGCTCGCCCTCGTCCACGGATTGCTCAAGGAGCGCGGTGTGTCGGCGCTCTACGTGACCCACGAGCCGCGTGAGGCCGTGTACGTCGGCGACCGGATCGCCGTGGTGGGGGACGGGAGAGTCGTCCAGACGGGCACACTCGATGCCATCCGCGCGAGCCCGGCGAACGAGTTCGTCCGCCGACTGCTCAACGATCTCGACTGGAGTGGTGTCGCGGCGACTTAAACCCCCGGTGCAGCGGCGCCATGGCCACCAAGTGCACGTTTGGTGACCACGAGACGGCGGTAGAGGCTCTCCGGACCAAGCGAGTCGTGTTTCCGGGCGCCACAATCCTTCGACACGCTACCCATGACGCCGATGCAGCCGCCGTCCTCAGTCGGCTCGCCGAAACACGCCGACGCGGGCCGACGTAACTCGCAACGGCTCGACGACGAGCAGAAGGCGTGCGCCCTCGGGCGAGACGGTAGGCTCGGGGCCGCCGCCTGGTCTTAGGCTGGGGTGAGGGCTTCACGTACGCTTCATCGGCCTTTGAGTAGTGGATGCCCAGTGCGTAGGAGGGGAAGTGCATGTGGCCGTTGGGCGACCCCGTCACCACGCTCCGAACGCGGGGGAGGGCGCCGAGGCTGCCATGGTCCCCGCACGGGGCGTACCTAAACCATCGCTACGGCGGCGCGCGGCGGCTTCATCGGGGTACGACCTCCCGCTGCTCGCGCCGCTGGACGCGTGGGTGGCGTCCCTCGCGCATGGCGTTCCGGGTTAGTCCACCTGCCCAGTCACGACGTGGCTAACGCGCAACGCACCATCCTTCTCGAAGGGACCCCGGGAATGAGCAACAAGGCCCCCCGCCTGATCCCGTCGTTTACGCACCGCTTGACGCGACCTCCAAGCACTGTTCGCCCAGGTCGGCACATGTGAGTTGGCGTCGGTCGTGGAACTCCCTGGGGCGCTAGAAGCCGACGCCGTGATCGGCACAGGCAGGCGACGTCTGCTGCTCGGGGCGCTCGCCCTCTGGGCCGCTCTCACCATCTTCTCCCGCCTCGGAGGGGCGCCTGTCTACATCATCAACGAAGGGAGGGAAGGCGTCGCGAGACGATCCCCGACAAGCCCCCGCTCTTTCACTGGATTGCGGTCGCTGCGACCGGCGTGCGTGGGGCGCTCGCGAGCGGGCGCGTGCTCGCCGGATCGGAGCTGTCGCGCCGCTTCGACGAATGGACGCTGCGCTCCCCCTCCGCGATCGCGGGCGTCCTCATGACTCTCGCGGTGGCGGTCCTCGGGGCGCGCCTGATCGGCGAGCGCGCGGCTCTGCTCGGTGCCGCGACGCTTCCCGCGACCTGGCAGTTCGTTCAGCAGGCGACCTACGGCCGCGTCGACATGGTATTCGCGACGTGTGCCGCGTGCGCGATCCTTCTGGCCGGCGTCGCCTTGACGTCGGGGGCACGTGCCGCTCTCGTGGGCACCGCGGCCTTCGCCGGCCTAGCCGTTCTCGCCAAAGGGCCGCTCGGGCTCGTGCTCCCCGGCTTCGCCGCCGGGTGCTGGGTCGCGCTTCGATCGCTCCGGGCCCGTTCGCTAGGCTGGTTGCAGCCGCTTCCTTGGCTCGCGGCCTCGGCGGTCCTCGTGAGCATCGTCGTCCCCTGGTACGGTGCGGCCCTTTTGAAGGGCGGGATGGCCCTAGTCCGATCCCATTTCCTCACGGAGAACGTCGGTCAGTTCTTCGGCGAACCCATGCCACTCACCTTCTATGTCACGCCGTGGTTGGCCGATTCCTTCCCCTGGAATCTCGCGGCCGCCGCCTCTGCCTGGCAGGCGCTCCGACGGCGCCGGCCCGGCGCCGAGTTTCTTGCAGTGGCCTGGATCGCTGTGCTCGCCTTCTTCGAGATCGCCTCGTACAAGCGTCGAGCGTACCTGCTCCCGGCGATCCCGCTCGCGGCCATGCTCGCGGGCGTGTGGCTCGACGATCGGTTGCCTGGCCCCGCGTCCCGGGGGACCGAAGCGCTGAGCACGGCCATCGGGCGCACTCTTGCTCGGCTACCAGGCTGGTCGGCACCTGCCGCTGCCGTTTGCCTCGGCATTGCGACCGTCGGCACCCTCGCAGCGCTCGTGACGTTTTCCGGGACGCGGTTTCCCGATCCGCTGTATGCGGGCGCCGCAACGATCGTCGGTGCGGCCGCCACGCTCCTCGCCGCCGCCTGGCTCGTGCACGCGGTCCGCACGGGAGACCGGTGGCTCACCTTCGCCGCCCTGCTCGTCGCGCTCTCCGCCGCCTATGCCGGCCCCGTCCGCACCGCCCAGATCGGCGAAGCGCTCACGTCATCTCCGAAGCCGTTCGTGGATCGAGTTGTCGCCACGCTGCCCCCTGGGGAGGTGGTGAGCGTGCGCGGGCTCGGCGACGATCCGAGCCTCCTCCTTCTGCTCTACTTCCCCTT
>VBLA01000028.1 GCA_005879245.1 Deltaproteobacteria bacterium | reverse complement strand
GTCGCCGGATTCGAGTTGACGAGGATGACGCGATAGCCTTCTTCCCGAAGTGCCTTGCATGCTTGCGCGCCGGAGTAGTCGAACTCGCAGGCCTGGCCGATCACGATGGGGCCGGAGCCGATCAGCAGGATCGAGCGGATGTCGGTGCGCCGGGGCATGTGCCTAGGTCGCGTCCGCCAGGGCGCCGCTGGCGCGGAGCACGGTCACCGCCGCGTGCGCTCCATCAGCTCGGTGAAGCGGCGGAAGAGGTAGCGGGCGTCGTGCGGCCCGGGCGACGCTTCGGGGTGGTACTGGACGGAGAACGTCGGCTGCCCCTTCACCGCGAGGCCCTCGACCGTGCGGTCGTTCAGGTTCAAGTGCGTCACCTCGGCCCGGCCGCGGAGGGACTCCGGGTCGACGGCGAAGCCGTGGTTCTGCGCCGTGATCTCGACCTTGCCGGTGGTGAGATCCTGGACGGGCTGGTTGCCGCCGTGGTGGCCGAACTTGAGCTTGTAGGTACGGCCGCCGAGGGCGAGGCCCATGATCTGGTGACCGAGGCAGATGCCGAAGACCGGTACCTCACCCAGGAGCTCGGCGACCGTCTCGCGGGCGCCCGTGACGGCGTCCGGATCCCCGGGACCGTTCGAGAGGAAGACGCCGTCGGGCCGGAGGGCCAGGACCTCGCGCGCGGGCGTCGCCGCGGGCACGACCCGCACCTGGCAGCCGGCGCCGACGAGGTTCCGGAGGATGTTGAGCTTGATGCCGAAGTCGTAGGCGACCACGCGGAAGGGTGGCCGCTCCCTCGCCGCAGCCGCCTCTTCCGCCGACGCGTAGCCGCGCCCCAGCTGCCACGGACCTTCCGTCCACTCGTACGGCTCGGCACACGTGACGTCGCGCACGAGGTCGCGCCCGATCAGACCCGGCGACGCCTTGGCGCGCCGGACGAGACGCTTCGGATCGAGGTCGACGCTCGAGACGACCGCCTCCTGGGACCCGCGGTCGCGGAGGTGCCGCACGAGCGCGCGGGTATCGATGCCCTCGATGCCGGGAATGCCGTGCCGCGCGAGGTAGGCGCCGAGGCTCTCCTCCGCGCGCCAGCTCGAGGGAGCCTCGCGGTACTCGCGCACGACGAAGCCGCCCACGTAGGGACGGCGCGACTCGACGTCCTCCCGGTTCACGCCGACGTTGCCGATCTCCGGGTAGGTCATGGCGACGAGCTGTCCCTCGTAGGAGGGATCGGTCAGGATCTCCTGGTAGCCCGTCATGCTGGTGTTGAAGACGAGCTCGCCCACGACCTCGCCGAGTGCACCGAAGGCCCGGCCGCGGAAAACCGCGCCGTCGGCGAGGGCGAGCAGCGCGGACGCCGCCGACATTCACGCGCTCCGCAGCGCCGCCGCCTGCGGGCGCTCGTCGTACAGGAGGCGGCCACCGACCAGCACCGCCTGCACGCGGCCCACCATCTCCCATCCCTCGAAGGGCGTGTTGCGGCCCTTGGAGCGGAAGTGGCGCGCCTCGACCTGCCAGCGACGCTCGGGATCGACGAGCGTCAGGTCGGCCGGGGCCCCCGGGGCGAGGGTGCCTGCCGGGAGTCCGAGGATGCGCGCCGGCCCGCAGGTCATCCGCGCGATCAGCGTGGGAAGATCCGCCACCCCCTCGCCCGCCAGCCGGAGCACCAACGGCAAGGCGGTCTCCAGACCGACGACGCCGTTCGCCGCCTGGTCGAACTCGACCTCCTTCTCGTCGTGGTGATGGGGCGCATGGTCGGTCGCGATCGCATCGATGGTCCCGTCGGCGAGCGCCGCACGGAGCGCCTCCACGTCGGCCCGCGTGCGAAGCGGAGGGGCCATCTTGGCGTGCGTGCCGTAGTCCGCCACCGCCTCATCGGTGAGGAAGAGGTGATGCGGCGTCACCTCGGCGGTGACCGGCAGGCCGGCCGTCTTCGCCTCGCGCAGGAGCGCCACCGTCCGCGCGCTACTGACATGGGCGACGTGCAGCCGCCCGCCGGTCAGGCGCACGAGAGCGATGTCGCGGGCCACCATCACCTCCTCGGCGGCGACGGGGATGCCGCCCAGCCCGAGGCGGAGCGCCGTCACCCCCTCGTGCATCACGCCCCCCGCGGCGAGGTGCTCGTCCTGCTCGTGGGCGATCACGGGAATGCCGAACATGCAGGTGTACTCGAGCGCCCGGCGCATGAGCGCCGCGTCCATGACGGGATGCCCGTCGTCCGAGACGGCGACGATGCCGGCGCGGTGCATCTCGCCGATCTCGGCGAGCCGCTCACCGCGGAGACCGAGCGAGAGCGCGCCGATCGGATAGACGCGCGTGCGGTCCGCGACCCGCGCCCGATCGAGGATGTACTGCGTCACGGCGGCGCTGTCGTTCGGCGGCTCCGTGTTGCCCATGCAGGCGACCGACGTGAAGCCGCCCGCGAGCGCCGCCTGGACCCCGGTGGCGATCGTCTCCTTGTACTCGAATCCCGGCTCGCGGAGGTGCACGTGCATGTCGACCAGACCGGGGAGGACGAGGAGGCCGCGCGCGTCTATTACAGTCGTGCCTTCGGCACTCCACTCGCCCGACCGCATCACCCCGACCAGCCGGCCGTCCTTGATGACGACGTCGCCGAGCGTTGCCCGCCCGGCGACGGGATCGACCACCGTTCCGCCCGCGATGACCGTCCCGGCCAGGCTCACCCCCGTCCTCCGGTACGGCGCCGGGACGGCTCGGCCAGCGCCTCCGGCTCGAGTGCGTCCTCCGCCTTGCTACGCGCGATGAGGAGATAGAGGAGCGCCATGCGGACGGCCACCCCGTTCGTCACCTGATCCATGATGACCGAGTACGGCCCGTCCGCCACGGCGCTCGCGATCTCGAGGCCGCGGTTCAGCGGGCCGGGGTGGAGGATGATGACCTGCGGCTTCGCGAGCCGGACGGCCTCCTCGGTGAGGCAGAAGTACTGCGCGTACTCGTCGAGCGTGGGGAAGAAGTTGGCGCCCTGCCGCTCACGCTGGATGCGGAGCATCATGATGACGTCCGCATCGCGCACGCCCTCATCAAGCCGGGTGTGGAGCTCGGCGCCGAGGGCGCGGAGCTCGGGCGGCACGAGGGTCGGCGGCCCGACCAGACGGACGGTGGCGCCGAGCGTGCGGAGCGCGTGCAGGTTCGAGCGCGCCACGCGGCTGTGGAGGATGTCGCCCACGATGGCGACCGTCAGCCCCGCGATGCGCCCGAGGTGTCCGCGGATCGTCAGCAGATCGAGGAGCGCCTGGGTCGGGTGCTCGTGACAGCCGTCGCCGGCATTGAGGATCGGGCAGCTCAGGTGCCGGGCGAGGAGGTGGCAGGCCCCGGACGAGGGATGGCGGACGACGATCGCGTCGGGTCGCATCGCCTCGAGGTTCCGCGCCGTGTCCGCCAGCGTCTCGCCCTTGCAGGTGCTCGAGGCGGAGGCGCTGATGTTGATGGTGTCCGCCGAGAGGCGTTTCGCGGCGATCTCGAACGAGGTGCGAGTTCGCGTGCTCACCTCGTAAAACAGGTTGATCACCGTTTTGCCGCGTAGCGTGGGGACCTTCTTGATATCGCGCTCCGAGATCTCCTTGAACGAGGCCGCCGTGTCGAGAATGGCGGTGATCTCGTCGGCCGGCACGCCCTCGAGCCCGAGCAGGTGACGCTGGGTGAACGCCATCGCAGCCCCTCCCTTCAACGCTCCCTCACGGTCTCGATGAGGACCTCGTCCTGTCCGTCCACCTCCGCGAGCCGGACCTGTACCTGCTCGCCCAGTGAGGTCGGGAGATTCTTGCCGACGAAGTCGGCACGAATCGGCAGCTCGCGGTGGCCGCGGTCGACCAGTACCGCGAGCTGGATCGATTGCGGCCGCCCGAAGTCGACCAGGGCATCCATGGCGGCGCGGACCGTGCGGCCAGTGAAGAGCACGTCGTCGACGAGGAGAATGCGTCGGCCATCGACGGCGAAGGGGATATCGGTGCCCTGCACGACCGGGTTCTGGAGACCGCGGTCGAGGTCGTCCCGGTAGAGCGTGATGTCCACGACGCCGAAGGGCACGAGCGTGCCGGCCTCGATCTCCTGGATCGCGCGGCGAATGCGCTCGGCCAGGTGGACACCGCGGGAGCGGATGCCCACGAACGCCAGCTGCTCGGTGTCCTTGTTGCGCTCGAGGATCTCGTGCGCGACGCGCACGAGCGCCCGCTCGATCGCCCGCGCGTCCATCACCTGTCGCGCCCCGTTGCCCGTCACGGCAGAGTCCATGCGGGCACGAAAAAGCCTCCGCGGTGGCACCGGGAGGCGTTTGCCTTGCGGCCTGCGAGGCGCGCTCGCGCGCCCGTTGCAACACAACGCATGCTGAACCTTTCCTGACCTCTCGGGGTCAAGTTAAAAGGTGCACGGAGCTGAAGAGGTCTGCTTTACCTACGCGGCTCCCATCCGGCTGTCAAGTTGACACCGCGCGGCCGCACGTTCCGCGTTGAGGCGTGCGTCGACTCGCGACGTCGCCCTCCCCGTCGTGCTCCGCGCGTGGCTCGGCCTCCGGGGACGCCGTCGCACAGTGGCAACTACAACGGCGCGGCGCTACCATGGCTGACCATGGCAACCCAGAAGCGCATCGAGCACGCGACCGCGACGCTCTCCTTCTCGAGCTTCTGGAGCTGGCTCCAGGCCCACGCGAACTGCATACTCCGCGCCGGCACGCCGGAGATCGTGGTCTACGACGCCGAAGATCTCCACTGGCACTTCGCCACCGAGGGGGACGACGCCCTGATCGTGCAGCTCACTCGCGGGAAGAATCTCGTCAGCGAGATCATCGTCGTGCCGGGCGACATCACCTACGTGCAGGGGGTGGCCGGCGAGGTCGAGGACGAGTTCGTGTTCGAGCTCATCTCCGAGACCGACCGAGACCGCGTCGCCGCGTACCACTTCGTCCTGTCGCACGGCTACGACGGGCAGGAGACAGCGCCCTCGCGGCGGGCGGTGCACTGAGGGGCTGCGGTCCGCGGGAGCCGGGGCACCGGCTCCGCTTCGATTCGCGCCGCCCCGCTGACCTCCTCGATCGATCGACTCGTTCGGCGCTCATAGGCGCTCCGCCGGTGCCCCGGCTCCCGCGACGCGGCGTCGCGGTCGCACCCGCGAGCGCCGGGCGACGCTGCAGCCGGCGCGGCGCGCGTGGAGTGAAGACCGCGAACGGAGACCGCGGCCCGGTCCCGCGTACTCGCGTCGCGGGTCCGCCCTGGACAGCGCCCCGGCGGTCCGCGGGAGCGGGGCGCCGTCGGAGCGCCTATGAGCGCCGAACGCGGCGGTCGATCGAGGAATACCGCATGGCGGCGCGAATCGAAGCGGAGACGGCGCCCCGCTCCCGCGGATCGCCGCGCAGCTTCACTCCCCGAGCCCCGGCGCCCAGAGGTACATGAACCGCGCCCCGCTCCCCGCGAGCGCTCCCAGGTCGAGCGGGAGGATGTTCACCTGCGCCGGGAGCCCGAACGCGGCGGAGTAGATGTTCTCACGCGTCTCGTCGGACCGATGGTACATGACGACACGCGCTTCCGTCACGCCCGCCGCCTCCTCGGCCGCCGCGATCGCCGCGGGCAGGTCGCCGATCTCGTCCACCAGCCCGGCGTCGAGGGCCTGCGACGCGTCGAAGATGCGCCCGTCGGTCAGCTCCGCGACACGCGCTTCATCGAGCCGCGGGCGGTTCTCGCGCACCACGCTGACGAAGCGGGCATGGAGGCTGTCGAGGATCGTCTGCACGATCCGCCGCTCCTCGGGGGTGGCCCCGCGGAAGGGCGAGAGGAGATCTTTGTGCACGCCCGCCTTGAAGGTCTCGTTCCGTACCCCGACTTTCGCAAGTAGCCCCTCCAAATTCAGGTTCATCAGGATGACACCGATCGAGCCCGTCACGGTGGTCGGGTGGGCGACGATGCGGTCGGCGGCGCAGGCGACGTAGTAGCCACCCGAGGCGGCGAGGTCGCCGAGGGCGGCGACCACCGGGACGTCGTGCTTCCTCTTGAAGCGAACGAGGTCGCTGTAGAGCACATCGCTCGCCGTGACGCCGCCGCCTGGACTGTTGATGCGGAGCACGATCGCCTTGATGCGCTTGTCGTCGTCGGCCCGCTTCAGCTCCGATTCGACGCGCTCGATCGTGCTCTCCTCCTCGACCAGCCCGAAGGCGCGCTTGCTCGGCGTGTCGGTGATGACGTTCGAGATGTCGATGAGCAACACCTTTGCCCGGCCTGTCCCCTCGACCGTCGTCTCCTCGAGCGGACGCCGACCGCCGAGAAGGGCCAAGCTCCCCAGGGGCACGATACATCCCTCGGAAGCGAGCGCGAGCAGGAGGAGAAGCGCCCGCGTCATCGCGATCCCGCCCGTCCTCCGCGTGCGAGCGCGTGGAGGTCGAGGAGGCGGTCGATCTCCGCGGGCGGCAGGACGCCGTCGTCGGCAAGGACCTGGCGGATCGGCAGATCGCGCGCCACCGCCTTCTTGTAGATCTCCGCGGCGCGGTCGTAGCCGACGACGGGAGCGATGGCGGTGACGAGCTGGCCGGTGAGCTCCGCGTACTGACGGCACCGCTCGACGTTCGCCCGGATACCGCGCACGCACTTGGCGGTGAAAACGCGCACCGCGGCGGCCGTGATCGCGATCGATTCGAGGAGGGCGTGCGCGATGACCGGCATCATCACGTTCAGATCGAGGTTCCCGTTCATGCCGGC
>VBLA01000570.1:1963-2888 GCA_005879245.1 Deltaproteobacteria bacterium | reverse complement strand
GCACAATACTTGGTTCTCTCCTCATTCGATGGCGGCACTACGGCAGGCGCTTTGCGCGCTCATATGGGTCCTTGCAACGATACCTCTCACCACGCTTGCCGCGACGTACTCCGCCAACGTGCGCTGGCAACCCAGTAGCGATCCCACGGTCGCGGGCTACCGAGTCTACGAACGCACTGCGAGCGGCAGCTACGGCGCCCCGCAGCAAGCGGGCATGCCTACGCCCGCAGCGGACGGGACGATGAGCGTCGCCGCCAGCAGTCTCGCCGTTCGCACCGACTACGTCTTCGCCGTGACGGCATACACGGCGAGCGGAACCGAGAGCGGGCTCTCCAACGAGATGCCGATCGGCTACGCGCAAGTGGCTCCGCTGATGGATTCGGACGGCGACGGCCTGACAGACGCGGCGGAGGACGTGAACCTCAACCGGATCGTCGATCCCGGCGAGACGGACCCCAACAACCCCGACACCGACGGCGACGGCGTTCGCGATGGACAGGACAAGTGTCAGGGGACGGCACCCGGAACCGCAGTCAACGCGTCCGGATGCTCGTGCGCCCAGATCACCTGCAACAACGGAAACGCCTGTGACGGGGTTGAAACGTGCGCGGCAGGCGTTTGCCACGCGGGGACCCCACTCAACTGCAACGACGGCAACGCCTGCACCACCGACAGCTGCAACGCGAGCACCGGCTGCGTTCATACGCCCATCTCCGGCTGCACCGCTTGCACGACGGCGAGCCAGTGCAACGACGGGAACCCCTGCACCACCGACACGTGCACCGCCGGCCGCTGTCAGTCGACCGCCGTGACGAACGGCACGACCTGTGGCGACGGCAACACCTGCAACGGCCTCGAGACCTGTCAGAGCGGCACCTGCAAGGCCGGGACCCCGCTCAACTGCAACGACGGGAACGCCTGCACC
>VBLA01000570.1:0-1869 GCA_005879245.1 Deltaproteobacteria bacterium | reverse complement strand
TCAACTGCGACGACGGCAACGCCTGCACCACCGACAGCTGCAACGCGAGCACCGGCTGCGTTCATACGGCGATCACCGGCTGCACCGCCTGCACGACGAACAGCCAGTGCAACGACGGGAACGCCTGCACCACCGACACGTGCACCGCCGGTCATTGCCAGTCGACCGCCGTGGCGAACGGCACCGCCTGCAGCGATGGCAACGCCTGCAACGGCGCCGAGACCTGTCAGAGCGGGGCCTGTACTGCCGGCACCGCGCTCAAATGCGACGACGGGAACGCCTGCACCACGGATACCTGCAACGCGAGCACGGGCTGCGCACACGCCGCGATCGCCGGCTGCGCCGCCTGCACGACGAACAGCCAGTGCAACGACGGGAACGCCTGCACCACCGACACGTGCACCGCCGGTCATTGCCAGTCGACCGCCGTGGCGAACGGCACCGCCTGCAGCGACGGCAACGTCTGCAACGGCGCCGAGACCTGCCAGAGCGGGGCCTGCACCGCCGGCACCGCGCTCAACTGCAACGACGGCAAGGTCTGCACCAGCGACGGCTGCAGCCCGAGCGCCGGTTGCACCCACAGCGCAATCCTCGGCTGCACGGCATGCACGACGGCGAGTCAGTGCGACGATGGCAACGCCTGCACCGTCGACACGTGCAGCGCCGGCAGCTGTCAGCATGCCGCGGCTCCGAACGGCACAGCCTGCAGCGACGGCAACTTCTGCAACGGCGCCGAGACCTGCCAGGCGGGTCGCTGTTCGGCCGGAGCACCCGTCAACTGCGACGACGGGAACGCGTGCACCACTGACGGCTGCGACCCGATTCTCGGTCAGTGCACGCACTTGAGCCTCCCCAGCTGCTGCACCGCCAACGCCGATTGTGTCGACGTGGATGCCTGTACGGTCAACGAGCGGTGCGAAGCCGGCGCCTGCGTGAGCGATCCGGTCGTCTGCAGCGCCTCGGGACCCTGCACCGAGCCCGCCTGTGACCCTCGCGTCGGCTGCACCACCCGCCAGCTTCCCGACGGGACCGCCTGCAACAGCGGGGATCCCTGCACGCAGAGCGCGGTCTGCACCGGCGGTGTCTGCGGGGTCGCCGCAGCGGCCGTCGCGGGAACCGGGGCGGACGCCGCGACGAGCTTCGATCTGGAGGTGAGCGAGTTCTTCTTGAGGCGCGTCTCGCCGCGTTCCTGGCGGCTCGTGGCGAACGGGTCGTTCGCTGCGCCGCTCGGGCTCGACCTCACCGCGAACACCTTCACGATCGCGCTCCTCGACGCTGACGGCGTCTCGCTCTACGAGGCGACCGTCCAAGGTTCCGATTTCACTCGCACCGGTGACCACTATCTCTATAAGGGAGGAACCCCGATCCCGGACAACGGCCTGAAGAAGGTCGAGCTGTGGACGGTCGGAGAGGTCGCCCAGGTGAGTATCACGGCAAGGGTACCGGTGAGCGTCGCGGGTGCCGCAGCGGCCCCTCTCGTCGTGCGGGCAAACAGCCTCAACACCGACGGATCGCGGATCACCTGGGTTCTCACCGTCGGCGACCAGTGTGTGCGGAAAAAAGATCTGAACTGTCCGCCGAATTCCTCGCGCAAGCGATGTAATTGATGTTCGCGACCCGGGGGAAGGTAGCCTTGAGGAGGTGGTGGAGGGGATGTTGCGGGGTGGATGCAGGGGCGCGACCCCGACCGTCGGCAATCTACCTAGCCTGGTGGGCGATCGTCTGCCTGCACACATGTGCGGCGACGACCGCCGTCGCGGAGACGTACGCCGTCCGCCTACACTGCGAGTCCAGCACCGACCCGGGCGTCACTGGGTATAGCGCGTACATCCGACCCCTCGACGGCTCCTACAGTCCGCCCCAAGACCT
>VBLA01000027.1 GCA_005879245.1 Deltaproteobacteria bacterium | reverse complement strand
CGCGTTCGGAGCGTGCCAGTAGCCGATCCAGAGCGAGCTCCGCATAGTCGTGCGTTCCCTGGAAGGGGACGTGCCCGGCCTTGGCTGCCGAGAGGTGCGCGCAAGATAGGACGAGCGCCATGTGGGCGAAGGCCTGCGGGAAATTCCCCAGTGCTTCGCGGCTCGTCGGATCCACCTCCTCGGCGTAGAGGCCAACGTCATTGGCGAGTGCGAGGAGCCTCGCGAGAAGCCCCTCGGCCTCCTCCAGGCGACCGGCATGCGTGAGGGTGTCGACGAGCCAGAACGAGCAGAGGAGGAAGGCGCCCTCGCCGCTCGGGAGTCCGTCCGAGGTCAGGTATCGGTACACGATCCCCTCGCACTCGAGGTCGCGGCGCACGATATCGATCGTTCGCAGGACCGCTGGGTGCGTCGTCGGCAGCAGGCCCAGCGCGGGCACGAGGAGGGTCGACGCGTCGGGCGCCGCGAGGCCCGCCGCCTGCTGGAACCAGCCGGTCGGCGCAGCCTCTTCGAGGAGATAGGCGCGGATCGCGTCGCGCTCGGGCTTCCATCGCTCCACCTCTGCGGTCAGCCCCTGCCGGGCGGCCATGCGCGTCGCGCGGTCGAGCGCGACCCAGCAGTTGAGCTTCGAGTGGGTGAAGTGTCGCGGAGCGTCGCGCATCTCCCAGATGCCGTGGTCGGGGTTCCGCCAGCGGGTGCAGACGATGTCGGTGAGCCCGGCGAGGAATCGCCAGTTCTCGGGGGTGAGGCGGCCACCCGCCTTGGCGTAGAGATATCCGGCCTCGAGAATCTGCCCATAGGCGTCGAGCTGCATCTGCTTGACGGCCCCGTTGCCGATCCGGACTGGCGCCGAGCCCCGGTGCCCGACCAGGTGGGGGAGCTCTCGCTCGGGGAGGGAACGTTCGCCGAGAATCCCGTACATGATCTGCAGGTCCTGCGGGCGGCCGGCTCCGGTCCGCTCGAGCCAGGTCTTGAACTCGTCGGCCTCGTCGCGAAAGCCGAGCACGAAGAGCGAAATGAGCGTGAGGGTGGCGTCCCGGATCCAGGTGTAGCGGTAGTCCCAGTTGCGGACGCCGCCGATCGCCTCCGGGAGCGACGTGGTGGGTGCTGCGACCACGGCGCCGGTCGGCGCGTAGGTGAGGGCCTTCAGGACGAGCGCGGAACGCCGGACGTGTCCCCCGTGCTCTCCTTCGTACCAGCATCGGCGCATCCACGTGAGCCAGAACGCGATCGTGCTGTTGAGCCGGCGAGCGAGCTCGGTAGCGTCGGGCGCGCTCGACGGGTCGCGCATCTCGGAGGTGGGGGACCAGGCGGCCTCCATCCAGACGTCCTCCCCGGCGCTCAGCCGCCAGCGGCCGCGGATCCCCTCGCCATCGCACTGGAGTGGTGCCGAGGCGCTCACCCAGATGGCGTCAGCGCCCCCCACGATCTCCGCGCTGCGCTCGCCGGTCAGGAGGAAGCGCGGCGCGAAGAGTCCGTACTCGAAGCGCGGTGCGACCGTCGCCGAGATGTCCACGGCGCCGCCGCGGCAGCGCAGGCGGCGCAGAATCGAATGGTAGGAGCGGACCTTCGTCGGTTCGGCGGGATCGAGCGGCGAGACGGGCATGCAGTCGGTCAGCTCGAGGACACCGCGGGCGCAGCCAAAGGTCGTGACGAGCACGTTCGTGTCGTCGAGGTATGCCCGGCGAGTTTCCCGGACATCGGCCGGCACGATCTCGAACGCCCCGCCACGCTCCGCATCGAGAAGACGGCAGAAGACGGCCGGGGAGTCGAAGCGGGGGAAGCAGGCCCAGTCGATTGCGCCGTCGCGCCCGACGAGCGCCGCCGAGTGGCAATCGCCGATGAGCGCGTAGTCGGCGATCCGGTTCACGGCGAAGAGTGCTTAGGCTCGCGGAGGCTGGATCGTCAATGAGGGGAGTTGACACGTCAGGGGCTTGGTCATATGACCTGGGCGATCGACCCATGCGCCAGGAGGTACTGGACAAGGCCCGTGACGACCCCCACGGTACGCCCGCCCGTCTTCTCGATGCCGCCGAGGAGGTCTTCGCGGAGGGAGGGTATGCGGGCGCGGCGACCCGCGAGATCGCGCGCCGGGCAGGCGTGCCCTTCGGGGCGCTCCACTATCACTGGGGGAGCAAGCGGCAGCTCTGGGAGGCGGTTTTCAAGCGGCTCGGGGAGCGCACGCGAGACACCCTCATGCGAAACCTCGTGCCCGGCCGGACGCCGGGCGAGACGCTCGACAATCTGACCGACGCCTTCTTCGTGATGCTGATCGCCAACCCGAACACGACGCGGCTCGCGTACCGCATGGCGCTCGAGCGCCAGGAGCTCCACCTCCTCAGCATCCGCCAGGTGTTCCGCGAGCTCTCGGAGCTCGGCGTCGGCACCTTCCGCGACCTGCTCCCGGGCGCGGAGATCGACGCGCCCGCGGCGATTCACGTCGTGGCGAGTGCGTTCATCGCCGCCATCGCCGACGTCGACGGACAGGAGGATTTCCTCGGCGGGAGCGTCTTCACGTCGCGTCCGGCGCGCGAACGGCTGCGCGCGGAGCTGAGGCGGATGGCGCGCGCCATCTTCAAGGTGTCCGATTGATCGAAAGGAGGAGTCCGATGACGACGACCGCCTCCCTCCCCCCTGGCCCCACGCTGCATCCGATCCATCAAGGTCTCCGCTTCGCCTTTCGGGCCGCGAGCTTCTTCGAGGAGTGCGCGCACCGCTACGGGGACTGCTTCACGCTTCGCCTGCCGGTCGGCGTCCCGGTTGTCATGTTCACGGCGCCCGACGCGGTGCGCGAGATCTTCACCGGCGACGAGGAGGACCTCCGCGCCGGGGCGGCGAACGTGGTCCTGCGGCCGCTCCTCGGTCCGAACTCGCTCCTCTTCCTCGACGGCGCCCGTCATGCCCGCGAGCGGCGTCTCATGCTGCCGCCGTTCCACGGCGAGCGGATGCTCGCCTACGGGGACGCGATGCGGACCATCACGGATCGCGCGATCGAGCGCTGGCCGCTCGGACGTCCGCTCGCCATCCAACCCGAGATGCAGGCGATCACGCTCGACGTGATCCTCCGCACGGTCTTCGGCCTCGAGGGGGAGGAGCTCGGCCGGCTCCGGGATCTCCTCCGGCGGTGGATCGGGCTCGGGACGAATCCCCTCTGGCTCTGGCCGCGACTGCAGGTCGATCTCGGAGCGCTCAGTCCCTGGGGCCGCCTGCTCCGGATCAGGCGGGAGATCGACACGCTGCTCTTCGCCGCGATCGCCCAGCGACGGGCAGCTGCCGCCCCAGAGCGTGCCGACGTCCTCTCCCTCCTCGTCGCCGCGCGCGACGAGGACGGCGCGCCGATGAGCGACGAGGAGCTCCGCGACGAGATGATGACGCTCCTCGTCGCCGGGCACGAGACGACGGCGACCGCACTCGCCTGGGCCTTCCACCACGTGCTCGCGGATCCGGACATCCTCGCGGCGCTCCGGGAGGAGCTCGGGCTCGTCGTCGGCGCCGGGCCGCTCTCGCCGACGCACATCGGCAAGCTCACCTACCTGGATGCCACCGTGAAGGAGACGCTCAGGCTGAGCCCGGTCCTCTCGGAGGTCGGTCGCCGCCTCGAGCGGCCGATGCGGATCGGCGGCCAGGAGCTGCCCGCGGGGATCGCGGTCGGACCCTGCATCTACCTCGTGCACCGGCGGCCGGACCTCTGGCCGGATCCGGAGCGCTTCGATCCCACGCGCTTCCTCGGCACGCGCCCGAGCCCCTACGAATTTCTCCCCTTCGGCGGCGGGGTGCGGCGCTGCATCGGCATGGCTTTCGCCCTCTACGAGATGAAGGTCGTGCTCGCGCAGGTTCTCCTCCGGCTCGAGCTGCGACTCGCGCCGGGCTATCGGATGAAGCTCGTGCGGCGCAGTATCACCCTGGCACCCTCGCGGGGGATGCCAGTGATCGCCGCGCCGCGGGCGGCGTAGGCGGTACCGGCCGATGCGATACGTCCAGCTGAATGGCATCCGGCTATCGGCGATCGGGCTCGGCACCTGGCAATTCGGATCTTGGGAGTGGGGCTACGGGGCGACGTACGCGAGCGGCGAGGCGGCGGCGATCGTGGCGCGCGCCCTCGATCTCGGGATCAACCTCATCGACACGGCCGAGGCGTACGGCTTCGGCCGTTCGGAGCGGATCCTCGGCGCCGCGCTCGGCCGCCGCCGGGGCGACGCCTTCCTGGCAACGAAGATCTTCCCGATCTTCCCGGTCGCCCCCGTGGTCGAGCAGCGGGCTCGGGCGAGCGCGGCGCGCCTCGGCGTCGAGGCGATCGATCTGTACCAGGTGCACTGGGCGAACCCGGTCGTGCCCATCGCCACGACCATGGAGGGAATGCGCCGGGTCCAGCGCCGGGGGCTCGTGCGGCAGGTCGGTGTCAGCAACTTCTCGCTCCCCCAGTGGCAGGCGGCGGAAGAGGCGCTCGGCGGGCCCGTGCTGGCGAATCAGGTCGAGTACAACCTGGTCGCGCGCCGCCCGGAGCGGAACCTGCTCCCCCACGCGGCGCAGGCCGGGCGGCTGATCATCGCCTACAGCCCGCTCGCGCAAGGCTTCCTCTCCGCGCGTTACGACGCGAGTCATCCACCACCGGGCCTGGTACGGCGCTGGAACGCGCTCTTCCTCGCGGAGAATCTCGCGGCGGGCGCGGCGCTGCTCGGGGCCCTCCGCGACGTCGCTGCCAGGCACCGGGCGACCCCGGCCCAGGTGGCGCTCGCCTGGGTGATTCGACGGCCCAACGTCGTTGCCATCCCGGGTGCGAGCAGCGTGGCGCAGCTGGAGGCGAACGCCGCCGCGGCCGACCTCGACCTCTCCGATGAGGAAGATCGTCAGCTGAGCGAGGCGTCGGCGGCATTCCGGCCCCGTCGCGGTCTTGCCGCGGTACCGGGGCTGATCACGTCGGCGTGGAGTCGATGATCCTCAGGTGCCGGTGAAGCGCGGCGCCCGTTTCTCCGCGAACGCGGTCATCGCCTCACCGAGGTCGTTCGACTGGACGAACGCGGCGTTCCAGACGGCGACGTAGTCGAGACCCTCGGCGATCGAGCGCCCCTTGCAGGCGCGCAGGACCGCCTTGGTGCCCTGTACGGCGAGCGGCGAGTTGGCGGCGATCTCGCCGGCCAGCTCGCGCGTCGCGGCGGCGAGGGCCGTGGGATCGGGGAGGACGTCGTTCACGAGGCCGATCTCCCGAGCGCGCGCGGCGGTGATGTCCTTGCCGGTGAAGGCGAGCTCGGCCACGTGCCCCTCGCCGACGATCGCCGGCAGGCGCTGGAGCGTACCGACGTCGGCGACGAGCGCGATCTTCGTCTCGCGAATGGAGAACACCGCGTCCGCCGATGCGAGGCGGATGTCGCACGCGGTGATCAGGTCGACGCCGCCCCCGAGACAGTATCCCTGGACGGCCGCCAGGACCGGCTTCGGACAGTCGGCCACCGCGGTGATCGAGGCCTGCAGGCGCTTGATGTTGCCGAGGAGACGCGTCCGACGGGCGGCTTCCGAAGAGCCTTCCCCGCCGCCGAGCGTGCCGCCGAAGGCCTTCAGATCGAGGCCCACCGTGAAGTGCGGCCCTTTCGCCGCGATGACGATGGCGCGGACCGCGGAATCGTCCGAGAGCTGGCGCATGAGGGCGGGCAGGTCTTCCCAGAACTCGGGCCCGAGGGCATTCCGACGCTCGGGGTTGTCGAGCCAGAGAATCGCGACGTGTCCGCTCTGTTCGACCGACAGGACGCGCGATGCGGTGACCATGATTCCTCCTTGGGGACTCGGCCTGCAGGGCATATGCTGCAAGAAAAGACCTTGACAAGGGTCGAGAAGCGGGAGTAGCGCTCAACGACAAGACGGACCCGAGCTCGCCTTCAGCTCCCGGGTGGGGAGCTCCAGCTTCCACGGGAGTGGCGTCTACATCCGGCGTAGCGGGGGGAACATCGAGACCGTGGCGCTCACCGGCGACCCCGTTCCGCCCCCGAGTCCGACCGCGGTCTTCAGGAAGCTCACGGACCCGCCCGCCATGAGCCCCAGCGGGAAGGTGACCTTCCGGGGGCGGATCAAGGCCAGCGCTTCGCCGCGGAACCGCCGCGGCATCTTCCTCGCGGAGTGAGCTTCTACCCGAGTGGGCGTTACCCGAGTGAGCCTACCCCAGGCGGGGCCCACCCTCGCCATAGCTGACTGAGCTCCCGCGGCCGTCGCCCTGCGGGACGACGATCGCGAAGCGATTCTGCTTGCCGAAGGCCACCGCGTCCTCCTCGGTTGCGGTGAGCAGATCCAGGCGGAACCCCTTGATGGCCGAACCGCAGTCCTCGGCGTGGAACCAGCCGAGGTCCTCGACCCACACCCACGACCCGTAGGGGATGAGCTTCGGGTCGACGGCAACGATGCGGGCCTTCGGGTCGGCCTTGGTGAGGGTCGCCGTGAGGCCCGTGTTGAACTTTCCATACTTCGGGTCGTGCGGCAGGTACTTCGTGACCGTGAAGCGCCGGCCCCACGACTTGGTGCCCACCGAGGGCGCCTGCTCGGTAGCGGCCAGGATGTCATCATGGCTGCGTGCCAGGGCCGTGAGCGCGACGCTCGACCGGAGCGCACTCTTCCGCGCCTCGCGGAGCTCGTGCCACATGCTTCCCAGCCGTCGTGATTGCCAGTAGGCCGTTGTGCCGGCGACCATCGTGCTGGCCAGGAAGCAGCAGATGCTCATCCTGAGCCAGAAGCGGCCGCGTTGAAGTCTCTCGTTCT
>VBLA01000026.1 GCA_005879245.1 Deltaproteobacteria bacterium | reverse complement strand
CTCTACGACCAGAAGGGGTATCTCGATCCGCCCTTCGTCCGCTACTCGGGAGTCGACGCGCCCGAGGTGAGCGGCCTCCAGTGGACCTGCGCGTACGACAACGAGACCGACCAGACCTTCAAGTTCGGCCCGTTCACCGACCAGAACGAGCACTGCAACCTGTTCGCGTTCTACTACCCGACCGACGCGCCCGACGAGTTCACCACCTGCGTCCAGAAGAACGGCGTGGCGACCGTCACCGTCCGCGACCAGCAGTGAGCCCGCGGCGCCGGGCCGCCCGGGACGCTCGCGCCTAGCCTACTCGGCCACGGCCGGGGCAAGCGGGCAGAGCAGACCGCGCTTCGCGGGAATACAGCCGTCCCCCGCCACGGGTCCCGTGTCCCCGTCGTCCCGGTAGTAGAAGCCGAGGATGAAGCACATCTCGTCCGTGGTCTTGGGACCGAAGCGGACCTCGTGATCGTCCGTGTTGTGCCAGGTACAGGTGATCCGCATCTTCTGGTTCTGCGCCAGGCGGATCGGCGGGTTCGGCCAGTAGGAGTACGGGTGCTGCCAGTCCTGGTTCTCGTACACCCTCGAGTGCGTGACACCGTCGCGGTCGACGATCTCGATGTTGCCGTACGTGCCGAGGCGGTGCTGGTGCGTGGCGAGGTAGACGAGCGTCAGGTTCACGGGCGCCGTCCACTCGGCGGTGAGCGTCTGATCGCCACCCGCCGGGACGTGGATGTCGGTGATGTTGCCGACGATCAGCCCCTCGGCATGGTGCTTCACCGTTCCCTTCCTCGCGCCATAGAAGTTGAACCGGATGTCCGGCGTGAGCGGCGTCGAGGCGGCGTTCTTCATGTGGGGATTCAGCCACACCTGCTCGTGGGCGTCGACCGGGAGCGCCACCCCTGTGGGGAAGCGGAAACGGCTGTTCGGCGTCTGGATCGGGATCAGGACCTGCGGGATGAGCTCGTCGGGTGAGACCCCCGAGCAGCCGATCGCCGGGACCGGCCCCTGCGGGAACTTGCCGTCGTCCTGCAGATTGCCCCCATACGCCCAGATCACGAAGTGATGCGCGCCGGCGGGCATCCGCACCTCGAAGCCCGAGACGTCCATGGATTTGCGAATCGGAAGGCGTCGATACTCGCACACCTCGAGGTCCTGACCGGGCGCGACGGTGTACTTGCCCACCTTCATCTGGAAGCCACGTTTCGGCTTCTTCAGATGCGTCCGCGCATCGACTGCGGTGGTGAGGAGGAGGGCGAGGCCGAGAAGGATGAGGGTGCGCATCGCGCTCCCCGTATCGGCGCGCCCTGGGTGCTCGTCAAGCCGTCCGGGCCATCCGGCAGGAAGCAGGGCTCGATCGGACCGACCGGGTGGCGGACGGCCGGCAGGAGGCCTCACTCGACGGGGGCCACGAACCCCTCGGTCTCGCCCGTCTCCGCGTCCTCGATCGCGATCCGGGCCTCGCGATACGCGGCACCGGGATAGACCGCGTAGCCCGTCACGGTCTCGTTCGCTCGGACGCGCGCCGGGGCGAGCCGCTCTCGACGCACCCGCTCGGCGGCCGGGTTCTGGGCGAGCGCCGCGTCGAGCGAGGGTCCCGCAAGGGGCGCCGCACTCGGCCCGTCGGCGGGCACGAGCTCCACCTGTGCCGGGTCGATCGCGACCGCGCGCTCGCTGTGATTGCGGACCGTGACGCGCACCGCGAGCGCGCCCCCCACGGTCGGTACCCCGCCCAGATCGAGCAGGGCCTCGTGCGGCAGGACCACGTGCACCAGCACCTCGAGCCCCCGGGCGGCGCGCGGCTCCTCCACGTCCGGCCCCTGGACGAGGGTCTTGAAGCTGTAGCCGAAGACACGGCTGAAGTCGTAGTTGGAAACGAGGACCTCCTCGACCGGCTGGAGCACCGCGCCCTCGGCGTCGCAGCGGATCCGTACCCGCACCTTTTCCGGCTCGCCCTCGGCTCCCCCCTTGGTGGCACCGATATCCCCCGCGCGTTCCGGGCTCGCGGGCACGAGGTCGGTCACCGCGTAGCCGAGCGCGAGGAGCGTCCGGTAGGCGACCCGGGTGGCCCGCTCGCACGAGAGCCCGGGCTGCACCACCGCATAGCGCGTGGGAGCGGGGCAGCCGAGAAGGCAAAGACCCGCCAGGAGCAACCGACGCACGGATCCCTTGTGCTACAGTCGATGCGTGATCGTCTACACGCTCGGTCACTCGACACTCGCCCCCGAGTCGTTCCTCGATCTGGTGCGGGCACACGGCATCCTCGGCATCGCCGACGTGCGTCGCTTCCCGGCGTCGCGCCGGCATCCGCACTTCGCGCGCGAGGCGCTCGGAGACGCCCTCGCGGCGGCTGGCGTCGCCTACGCCTGGCTTCCCGGTCTGGGCGGGCGACGCCACGGCCAGCGCGACTCGCCCCACGTCGCCTGGACGAGCGCGGCCTTCCGCGCCTATGCCGACCACATGGAGACGGCCGAGTTCAAGGCCGAGCTCGACCGGCTGCTCGACCTCGCCCGCCAGCGACCGACCGCCGTCCTCTGCGCCGAGGCGGTCCCCTGGCGCTGCCATCGCCAGCTGATCGCCGATGCGCTCCTCGCGCGGGGCATCGACGTCCGGCACGCCGTCGGGCACGGGCCGGCGACGCCGCACCGCCTCACCTCCTTCGCGCGCGTGGCCGACGATCGTCTGATCTACGACCGCGGCCAGCTCGCGCTCCCGCGCTGACGTGCTTCCCGATGCGACCTTGGTCGGCCATAATGCCCGCGTCGTCATGACGCCGAACGTCCACGTGGTGAGCCACGGACCGCACTGCCTCGACGGGGTCGCAGCCGCGGTGGCGGTCGCGCGCTACTACGCGGGGCAGGCCACGGTGGCCGTCCGCTTCGCCGGCAACAACGAGATCGACTCGGTCCTGCGAGGCCTCGGGCTCGAGAGCGCGCGCGACGCGGAGCTCTGGATCACCGACATCTCCTGGCGCGAGCCGGCTACCGACGCGTACCTGCGCACGCTCGTGGCGGCCGGCGTCCGCATCTACTGGATCGATCACCACCGCACGGCGCTCGAGCGCTTCCGCTCGGGAGCGGTCGACGTCCCGTTCGCCGACCGCGTGCTGTCCGAGGACTACGCCGCCTCTCGCCTGGTCTACGAGTACCCTCGCCTGGACGGTACGGACGCTGGGCGCGGAGTCGTACGGCGAGCTCCTCGGGATCGACGAGCGCGTCACCTACACGCCGCGCATGCTGGCGGCCCGGGCCCGAGTCGAGGCCGAGATCGCCCGCAGCTTCACGGTCGCCGAGGCGACGCGGACCGAGCGGCGAGTGGGATCGGCGTCGCTCGTCGCCGCCGTGTGCGACGGGTACCCGGGCGAGATCGCGGACGCCTGGGGTCGACGGACGACGAACACGGTGTTCGCCCTCTACGACGTGCGGAGCCTGGGGGTGAGCCTGCGCCGCTCTCCCGACTGCACCGTCGACCTCTCCCGGCTGGCGGAAGCCCTCGGGGGCGGTGGCCATCCGGCCGCCGCCGGCTGCGAGCTTCCCGAGCTGCGGCGCGGGCTGGCGGAAGCCGTCGCCGATCGCGTCGGGGGGGGATTCCGCTGAAACCCCTCCTCACACACGTGGCGCTCGGCGTGCGCGACCTCGATCGCACCATCGGCTTCTACAAGAAGCACGTCCACCTTCACGTCGTGCACGAGCGAGCGGATTCCGGGATGCGGGTCGCGTGGCTTGCCGATCGAGAGACGGACGCCGAATTCGTGCTCGTGCTCCTGGAACACGGCGTCGAGGCTCCACCCGGACCGACGACGCTCCTGCATATCGGGTTCGCGGTGGCATCACGCGAGGAGGTGGACCGGGCGGCCGCCGCCGCGCGGGCCGACGGAATCCTCGTGCTGGACCCGGTCTATGCGGGGCCGGTCGTGGGCTACTTCTGCCTGGTCGAGGACCCCGACGGGAACCACGTGGAGTTCTCGTACGGACAGCCGATCAATCCGCGACAGCTACAGGATCAGCTCGCGCCGGGACCGACCTCGAAGAACGACCCACGCGTACCCTGAGCACCGAGCAACGGCGCGAACGAGGCGCTCTGCCGGAGGTCCGAGGCGAGAACCTATCGCCTGCGTGACCTGAAACCAACTGCCACGCAAGTGCCCCCACCCATTCTCGGCTCCACCTTACCCCGGACCCCCGCCACAGCGTCTTGTCCACACACTGGGGAGAACAGTCGTTACCCCTTCAGCCGCTTCGCGCTCAGCGAACGCGCTCCTGCCGACTTCGCACGACAGCTCCCTCTCCACACACGAATCTCCGGGAACGGCGATCTCATCAAAGCGCGGCCCGAGATTTTCCGGAAACCGCAGAGCAGCACACTCCAGGTGAGTTGAAGGGCCCCCTGTAGCGAAGGACATCGCGCGTGTCAAGAAAAAAATCGGAGCGCGGTCACTCACACGACGTTCCGTCGAGCGTCATTCTTCCATGCGTCTTCACGCGAACCTTCGCGCTCCGTCTTTCGCCTCGTGACGGCGGCGTCGCGTGCTCGACGACCAGCGCCGCGCGAAGCGAGACCGCTTGCGCTTCCCTCCCGGCCGGCGTGTCGGAGCACATGCGGCCCGCCGACTTGAACCGCTCGGGGAATTTCCGCATCGTGGAGTGATGAGCACGAGGATGCGGGTGGGGGTGGTGTACGGGGGGCGCTCGGGCGAGCACGAGGTGTCGCTGCGCTCGGCGGCAGCGATCATCCGGGCGCTCGATCCGGCGCGTTACGAGGTCGTCCCGGTTGCGATCACCAAGGAGGGGCGCTGGCTGACGGGGCCCGAGAGCCTGCACCTGCTCGAGGTCGCACAGACCGCGCTCGAGCCCATACCGGAACACGGCATCGAGGTCACCCTTCCCGCCGACCCCGCGCGGGGCGCACTCGTGCCGCTCGACGGCAGCGGTGCCGCGCAGGCGCTCGACGTCGTGTTCCCGGTCTTGCACGGAACGTACGGCGAGGACGGCACGATCCAGGGGCTCCTCGAGTTGGCCAGCATCCCCTACGTCGGAGCGGGGGTGCTCGCCTCGGCGGTCGGGATGGACAAGGCGCTCATGAAGTCGGTCTTCCGTGATGCTGGCATCCCGGTCTGCCGCTGGCTGGTGACGCGCATCGGGGAAGAAGCGCCCGTCGCGCTCGCTCGCCGGGTGGGGGACGAGCTCGGCTTCCCCTGCTTCGTCAAGCCCGCGAACCTCGGCTCCTCGGTCGGCGTCAGCAAGGTGAGGGCAGCGGCTCAGCTCGCCGCGGGGGTCGCCGAAGCCGGCGCGTACGATCCCAAGGTGGTGATCGAGGAAGCGATCGACGGACGGGAGTTCGAGTGCGCCGTGCTGGGCAACGAGCGACCGGAGGCGTCGGTGATCGGGGAGCTCGTGCCGTCGCGCGAGTTCTACGACTACGCGGACAAGTACGTCGAGCAAGCTGCGCGCGTCATCATCCCGGCCTCGCTCCCCCCGGAGACGGCGGAGGCGATGCGCACGCTCGCACTCCGCGCCTTCCGCGCCGTCGACGGCGCCGGGCTCTCCCGGGTGGACTTCTTTCTCGAGCGCGGCGGTCGGGTGCTGGTGAACGAGATCAACACCATGCCGGGGTTCACCGCGATCAGCATGTATCCGAAGCTCTGGGAGGCGAGTGGTCTCGCCTTCCCTGCGCTCGTCGACCGCCTGATTGCGCTCGCCTTCGAGCGGCACGCGGTGCGTGCGCGCCGGCGGCTGTCGTTCACACCCCCTGCCGCCACGCCGCCAATCTCGCGCCGCCAAGCCGGCCGCTAGGCGCGCGCGAGCGAGCGAGGCGTCGTAGCCGGCGCCGCCCGCCCTAGCGGACGGCGACGACCATCGGCTGGTAGCCGCTGGTGCGCAGGCGCTTGGCGAGACGCTCGGCGCGGACCCGGTTGGAGAACGATCCCAGCCGTAGCATGCGGCCGGCGAGCACCGCGGTATAACCCCGGTGCGCCAGCCCGACGCGGGTGGCAAGGGCGGCCCGCCGCTTCCGGTAGGGTCCGAGCTGGATCGCGTAGTGGCCGCGGGGCTTCAGGCGCACCTCGTCGACCGCCTCCTCGTCGTCCCCTTCGGCCGTGGCGGGCTGACGGAGCCGGGTCGGGATCGGCAGCATGCCTGCCATCACGACGGGCGGCGACGACGGCTCGCCGACCGAGAAGCCGTACGCGAAGAGCCGCCTTGCGTCTCCCCACAGATCCGTCGCGCCGAGGATGGCGATGATCAGCTCCCGATCGTCCTGGCTCGCTGCACCCACGAAGCAACGGCGAGCAGGACGCGTGTAGCCGGTCTTGCCGATCACCGGGTAGGTGTAGCCCGAGAGCAGACGATTGTGGCTGTGGAGTGAAATCCAGTGGATGCTGGGCGACTCGACCGCGACCTCGGTGCTGCGCGTCTCGAGCACCTCCCGGAAGGTGGGCAGACGGAGACCGTAGCGGAAGATGAGCGCCAGGTCACGCGCGCTCGCGTGGTGGCCGGGCGCGGTGAGGCCGTGCGGATTGACGAAGTGCGCCGTCGTCGCACCGATCTCGCGCGCCTTCGCGTTCATGAGGTCCGCGAAATCCTCCTCCGAACCGGCGAGTCCCTCGGCCATCACGCCCGCGGCGTCGTTGGCCGAGTTGAGAAGAAGCGCGTAGAGAAGACTCCGCAGGCGGAGACGTTGCCCCGGCTTCAGGTTGATCTTCGACGGCGCGGTCTCGGCCGCGAGCTCGCTCACCCGGACGCTCTCGTCGAGCCGGCCGCTCTCGATGGCGAGGATGGCTGTCATGATCTTCGTCGTGCTCGCGGGCGGCAGCGGCTGCGAGCCGTTCCGATCCCAGATCACTTCTCCACTCGTCGCATCCATGATGATCGCAGCACGCGCGGTCAGGCGCGGGCTGGAAGCCTTTGCGGCCGTCGCGGGAACGATCGCGACGAGCAAAGCCCACGCGAGCCATTGTGTGCGGGACACCGTCATCCTTCTCCTAGCGCCTGCGGAAACTGCGTCAACGCAGCAGCCGGGATTATCCACGTTTGCCGGGAGATGCTCAAGCCGGATCTGGGTATTCCAGGGTCCCTTCGAGGGTGAGATAGGCGAGGTCGCGCCGGGCGTCGTCGAGCGCGAGCTCGGGGATGGCGGGGACGCCATGGAAGCTCGGGTGCCAGCCGACGGACACGAGTCCCGCGCCGATCGTGGCTTCCCCCGGAACGCCATGTCGGTCGCGATGGCATCCGACAGGTCCCTGGCAGTCGTTCAGATGCATGCCGGCGAGACGCTGGGGAGCGACCCGTGCACGATGCCCCAGACCGATCGCCCCGCCGCCACCGCCGCCTGAAAGGCGGCGCGATCGTCGGGCGTCGGGACGTCGGTGTTCCCGAAGCGCTGCGGGTTCCGGAGCGTCGTCTGGAAGTGGGCGACGCCCGCTGCCGCGAGGATCGCTGGGATCGCGGCGAGCAGCGGATCGACGTGCAGCCCCGCGTACAGCTCAGTCACCCGGCAGCTGCAGGCCGAGGTAGGCGCCGTCCCGGTGCTCCACGAGCGCGATGCCGGCGTTGGGCGTCACGCGGCCCCGCTCCCATGCGCCCGTCACGTGACAGCGAAGCGCTGCCATCACGGCCGCGTGGCTCACGATCAGGACGTCGCCGCCGGGCGCCGAGCGGGCCACACGGTCGAGCACCTCGCCCGCCCGGGCCGCCACCTCGACCAGGCTCTCGCCTCCCGGCGGGCACCACTGCCAGTAGACACCAGGGTCGTAGTCGGGGTGCGCCCGGACGGCCCCGTAGGGCTGTCCCGCCAGTTCGCCATAGCTCCGCTCACGCAGCCCCGGCTCGACCACGACCGCGAGGCCGAGAACACCCGCCAAGATGTCCGCCGTCTGCCGCGCTCGGGCGAAGGGGCTGGTCACGATCCGGACAGGCGCATAGCGCTCCGCGATCCATTCCCCGGCGGCACGTGCCTGGCAGCGGCCCTCCTCGGTGAGCGGCACGTCGGGTGTCCGGCAGAAGACGCGGTCGCGGTTGCCCTCGCTCTCGCCGTGTCGGATGAGGAGGAGTCGTCCCATTCAGAGTCCGGGACCGACTCTAGCCGTCGCTGTTCAGGCGGTCGATCAGCTGCCGCAGCCGGCCGAAGCTCGAGCGATTGAATTCGAGGACGAGCCGTGGGAGCCGCACGAGCTCGGGCGCATCTTCCCGCTCCTCCTCGAGCGCCCCGGTCTGCACGATCTCGCCCTTCACCACGATGTCGGCGAAGTCGTGTCCGAGCTGGGTGACCAGGCTCTCGGGTATCCGGTGCGTGAGGCGGATGACGAGGTTCCGGTCGACCGTCCGGGCCGAGTGGTACACGCGGTAGAAGCGCGTGATCTCCTCGACTGCCTCGTCGACCGAGGAGGTGACCTTGAAGAGCGCCATGTCCTCGGGGGAGATCAACCGGTGGCGGAGCAGGTGCTCCCCCACGTAGCGCTTCCACGTCTTCCAGTAGGTGCCCCGCGGCGCATCGAGGAAGACGATCGGCATCGGCTTCGTCTTCCCGGTCTGCACGAGCGTTAAGCACTGGTAGGCCTCGTCGTGGGTGCCGAACCCGCCGGGAAAGAGCGCGGCCGCGTCGGCTTCCTTGATGAAGATCAGCTTGCGCGTGAAGAAGTACCGAAAGGTCAGCAGCTTCGGGTCCTTGGCGATGACCTCGTTCGGCCCCTGCTCGAACGGCAGCCGGATGTTGACGCCGAAGCTGTGATCAGGACCCGCGCCCTCCTGGCAGGCGCCCATGATGCCGTGGCCGGCGCCGGTGATCACCATGTAGCCGGCATCCCGGATACGCTGCGCAAACTCGAAGGCGGTCCGGCACGCGGACGACTCCCGCGCGGAGCGCGCCGAGCCGAAGACGCTGACCTTCCGGACGTTACGGTACGGCGCGAAGACCTTGAAGGCATAGCGGAGCTCGCGCAGCGCCGCGTTCAGGATCTTGATGTCGCCGACCGGCGTCCCGTTCCGCAGCAGCTTGAGACAGGTCTCGACCATCTCGCGGACGAGCTTCTCGTCGCGCGCGAGCCCCCGGGCCGACTCGGCGAGACGCAGGAGGTGCTCGGCGATCAGGTGCTTGCGGCGGCGCGTGCGGGGAGGTCTACGAGGAAGCGGCGGCGAGCTCATCGGGCAACGACTGGTCGCCTGCTATTCTGCCTCGAACCGGACCGGGTTGCGAGCTTCCGGTCTTCCGCTCGGAGAGGCGCTCGGCTATCCTCCGCGCGTGGGCGGGCCCCGCGACGTCCTGCGCACGATCCGGGACGAGCTGCAACAGATATTCCTCGAACGGACGGAGCTGATCGACGGCGCTCTGGTGGCGCTGCTGGCCACCCAGCACGTCCTCATCGTCGGGCCGCCGGGGACGGCCAAGTCGATGCTCGCCGACGAGGTGTGCCGGCGGCTCACCGACGCGCGCTACTTCCAGTGGCTGCTCACCCGCTTCACGACGCCCGAGGAGCTCTTCGGCGCCGTCAGCCTGAAGGCCCTCGAGCAGGACGACTATCGCCGGCTCACCACGCACAAGCTGCCCGAGGCCCACATCGCCTTCCTCGACGAGATCTTCAAGGCGAGCTCCTCCATCCTCAACACCATCCTGACCGTGATGAACGAGCGGCGCTTCCACAACGGGCGGGAGGTGACCGAGGTGCCGCTCCTCACCCTGTTCGCGGCCTCCAACGAGCTCCCCGAGGACGACGAGCTGCTCGCCCTGAACGACCGCTTCCTGCTCCGTTTCGTGGTCGACTACCTCGCCGAGGACTTTCGCTTCCTGAAGCTGTTGCAGGCCCGTCCGCCCGTGAGTCGCACGACGCTGTCGCTCGAGGCGCTCACCACGGCCCGGGCCGAGGCCGCAGCACTCCCGGTTCCCGGCGACGTCCTGCGGGTGGTGACCGATCTCCGGAGCGAGCTCCGGCGGAAGAGCATCGTCTGCTCGGACCGGCGTTACGCCCAGGCGGTGGGCGTGCTCCGCGCGCACGCCTACCTCGAAGGACGAACGGCGGTAGCCGACGAGGACGTCCCGTTCCTG
>VBLA01000562.1 GCA_005879245.1 Deltaproteobacteria bacterium | reverse complement strand
GCCTCTTCGGCTTCCAGGACGACATCGTGATCCGCGTCCGTCCCGACGCCACGGGCACGAGCCGCGTCGACATGCGCTCGAAGTCTCGGGACGGGAAGGGCGACCGGGGTGTCAATGCGGCGCGCATCCGTGCCTATATGGTGGAGCTGGCCCGCGCGCAGTAGTCGCCGGACGGAGGAGCCATGCCGCTCGATCCCCAGGCCCGCATGTTGATGGATCAGGTCGCCGCGTCCGGCATCCGGCCGTTCGAGGAGGCCTCCGTCGCCGAGGCGCGGCAGACCATCATGATGCTCGCGACGGCGGCCGGGGAGCCCGAGCCGGTTGCCAAGGTCGAGAATCGCATCGTCCCGGGCCCGGCCGGCGACATCCCGCTGCGCCTCTACACACCCGAAGGGCGGGGGTCGCTCCCCGTCCTCGTCTTCTTCCACGGCGGCGGCTGGGTGATCGGCAACCTCGAGACGCACGACGCTGTCTGCCGGCTCCTGACGAATCGCGCCCGCTGCCTGGTCGCCTCGGTCGATTACCGCCTCGCGCCCGAGCATCCTTTCCCCGCGGCGGCCGAGGACGCGTACGCGGCCACTAGGTGGGTCGCGAGAAGTGCGGCGACGATCGGCGGCGACCCCGCGCGCGTGGCGGTGGGCGGGGACAGCGCGGGCGGCAACCTCGCCGCGGTCGTCTCGCTCATGGCGCGGGACCGTGGCGGTCCGTCACTCGTTCACCAGCTGCTCGTCTACCCGGTTACGGACGCGCCCGGCGAGACGGGCTCGTACCGGGATAACGCCGAGGGCTACTTCCTGACCGCGGCGGCGATGCGGTGGTTCTGGAATCACTACACGGGGGCGGCGGCGAATGCCCTCGACCCCTACGCCTGTCCCCTCCGGGCGACGAGCCTCCGCGGGCTCCCGCCGGCGCTCGTCATCACGGCCGAGTTCGACCCGCTCCGCGACGAGGGCGAGGCCTACGCGGCGCGCCTCCGTGCAGCGGGCGTGCCGGTCCGGATGACCCGCTACCCGGGGATGATCCACGGGTTCTTCGGGATGGGGAGCCTCATCGACCGGGCCAAGGTCGCCATCGACGAAGCGGCGACGGGTCTCAGGTCGGCGTTCGGGACGTAAGGCGTCGCCGCTATCCGCCTGGTGAGCCGTGCCACGTCGCGCTGACCGGCGCGACGAGCGCTCCGGGTCCCGGTACGCCAGCCGTCACGTCGATCGAGTTCGCCCCCGTGGCCGGGACACAAAAGACCGCGGCGAGGACGCCGTTTCCGGTCTTGGGATAGGTCTGGTCGGGGAACGGTGGCGACGGCGGGAAGGGCCTGCCCATCCGCACGATCGCACTCCCGGCAGTCGGGAAGCATTGCTTGATCGTGTGGTCGTTGCAGCAGTTCTGGCTGAGGCCGCCCTTGGAATCCATGCAGATGGGTGCCCCCGTCGACGGATCCGTCGTCATGCTGGCGCATGCGCTGCCGGTGCAATTCCCGGCGCCGCATCCTGTACCGCCGCAGTCGTCGTCCATGACGGGCGTCCCCATCGGCTGCCCGGGCTGCGACGTGCACGGCGTCGGGCCTGCGAGCATGGCGGTCCCGGTGGTCGCCGGCAGACGGATTTCGAGCGGTGCGGCGAGGGCTCCGGGGTCGGGCGGGCAGTCCTGAGAGAGATTGTAGACCTTGTTGGCGCCGAGGGACTGGGTCACCGCGAGCGTGGCCTCGACGGTGCAGCCTTTCCCCTGATTCGGGCCGCTGTCGCACCTGCCGTTGTTGCAGCGCGGGCACACCTGCGTCGCCGTCGTGAGGTGGACCTTCGACGTGAGGTCGATCTGGAGGCTCGCGTCGCCCCCAGCATGTCACAGAGGGGCGTCCCGCCGGGTCCACAGGTCGCAAGACACATCCTGAGCGTCGCGTTCGGGACGAGGGGAAAGTTGTGGTCGACGCCCGTCCACCCGGCGTCGAGGTCGCTCCCGTGCTCGCTGACGGTCAGGTCCAGCATGTCGGGTCCGCCGTCGGGGTTCGAGGTGCAGTCGATGATGCTGGTCGTGGTCGTCGTGGTCGCGGTCGTGGTGGTCGTGCAATCGGCCGCGCACTGCTGGACGCCCCCCCGGCAGCCCCCCACCCACGCCTCGAGGCACGTGGCGCGGCATGCGAGGACGACCGGGTCGTGCTTGCAGAGGTGCCGGCATGGCCGGCCGCGCTTCCCGAGCGCGCCGGCGCAGCGGCGAAGTTGCTCGCCGCAGGCGTCGATGCAGATGCTGCTGTCGTCGCACAGCTGGAGGCAAGTCTCGCGGCGTTCGTTGCTGCAGGCGACTCTGGCGAGACCGTACCCAGACTGACATTCCCGACGGCAGGCCCGGAAGGCCGCGTCGGCCGCGGGGATCCCGCAGCTACCCCTGCAGACGGCATAGGTCGCCTTGGCCGCGAGACCACACACCGACCGCTCCGAAACGCATCCTTCGTCGCAGGTCGAGGCCCGCGCCAGGTCCGAGCCAGAGCCGGCGAGCAGGATGAATGCGACGAGCATTCGAGAGACGGCAGCCAGCATGGACAGCGCCCGAACCTCCGAGCTCGCGTTCGCCGGGCGCGAGTCTATGCCCGTCTCCTCTCTCGCCGCAACCTAGCCGGTGGAATGCAGGCGTCTGCTGTAGCCGTGAGGGGACGCGGGGCAGCGAGCCGGCGGGCTCGACCTT
>VBLA01000569.1 GCA_005879245.1 Deltaproteobacteria bacterium | reverse complement strand
CGTCGAGGACACCCACGTCGCCCGTGTGCACCCAGCCGTCGGCATCGATGGTCGCGGCCGTCGCGTCGGGATCCTGCCAGTAGCCCCGCATCGTTGCCGGTGAGCGGACGACGACCTCGCCCGGCGTGTCGGGCGGCAGCGGGCGGTTCGCCTCATCGACGACGCGGAGCTCGACGCCGGGGGTCGCCTTCCCGACGGTGGTGGCGAGGAGCTCCGGCGGGTCGTCGAGGAGGGAGGCGGTCGCGATACCGACCTCGGTCGAGGAGTAGCGTACGCTGACGGTCACGTGGAGTGTCTCCTGGACCCGACGGATGAGCGCGGGTGCCGCCGGGGCACCGCCCACCAGGACCGACCTGAGCGACGAGAGGTCGCGTCGCGCGCGGTCGGGATGGTCGAGGAGCATGATCACCTGCGTCGGGATGCCACCGAGATCCTCCAGGCGCTCGCGCTCGATCACCTCGAGCACCGCCGCGGGATCGAAGGCGTCGTGCACGATCGATGTGCCCCGGTGGGCGATCTGGATCGCGATCCGCGCCATCGTCCCGATGTGCGCGAAGGAGAGGCCCGCGGCGAGATGTTTCGGAGAGGACGGTGCACCCCCCGCATGGCGGCGACCATCGATCTCGGCCAGGGCGAGGAGGTTCCGGTGGTTGTACCAGGCGCCCTTCGGGATGCCGGTCGTCCCGCTCGTGAAGACGATCGCGACGGGATCATCGGGTGCGGGGGGAACGGCCGACGTCGGACGGGCGCCGCCAGCGAGATCGGCGACCGTGTTCGCCGTCCCGACACGCAGCCGATCCGCCGAGAGCCAGACGACCTCGGCGAGCCCGGGAAGCTCGGCGCGGAGCCCCTCGACCGTGCTGCGGAAGTCCGCCTCGTGCCACTCCTCGACCGCGATCAGGCAGCGCGCGCCGGAGCGGCGGAGGATGTGGCCGATCTCGCTCCGCCGGTAGCGGACGTTGATGCCGGTCGTGATGGCGCCGAGACGCGCGGCGCCGAGGTAGGCGACCAGGTAGAAGGGGGTGGACGGCAAGAGGAGCGCCACCACGTCGCCTCGCCCCACGCCCCGCACTGCGAGGCCGGCCGCGACCCGGTCGGCGATCGTGTCCCAGTCGGCATAGGTGAGCCGCTCGTCCCGGTAGCGGAACGCCTCGGCTGCGGGCGCCTCGCGCGCCGCGTCGCGCAGGAGGTCGGGGACGGTGGCGGCGCGCACGATCAGTCGAGCCACTCCCGTTCCCGTCGGTACCGCTCCTCGACACCCAGGAGCGCGTTCATCTCCCCGAAGCGGAGCATCCGATCTGCGACGCGGGTAGTGATCCCGTCCTGTCGGAGCGTCCGGTAAACGTCGCGGAGCGCGGCCGTCGCGGCGAGCAGGCCGGCGAGCGGGACGGTCACGATCTGGAAGCCCGCCGCGTGGAGGTCCGCGGCGGCCCTGAGGGGAGTCTTCCCGTTCTCGATCATGTTGGCGACGAGGGGCACCTCCGCCGGGAGCGCGGCCCGGATCGCCGCCATCTCCTCGAGCGACTCCGGCGCCTCGATGAAGACCGCATCGGCGCCGGCCTCCGCGAAGGCACGCGCCCGGCGGATGGCCTCGTCCAGTCCGAGCGGGGCGCGGGCGTCGGTGCGGGCGGTCACGTGGAAGAGCGTGCCCCGCCGGAGGTCGAGGGCGGCGCGGAGCTTCGGCAGGTACTCCTCGAGCTCGACGACGCGCTTCCGTGCCATGTGACCGCAGCGCTTCGGCCACACCTGGTCCTCCAGGAAGGCGCCGGCGGCGGTGACGATTCGCCGGGCGGCGTCCGTCACCTCCGTTTGCGTCAAGAGCCCGAGATCGGGCTCGCCGAGCCGCGTCGCCGAGAGGCAGTAGCCGGAGAGGAAGATCGCCGGGAAGCCGGCGAGCTCCGCGAGCAAGGCACTCAACGAATCGTACACGCCGGGGAGGACGAGCGTCTCGCCCGTCCCGAGGAGGTCCGCGATCGAATCCATGATCGTCCATGCCACGATTCCCGCGCCTTGCAAAAGGAGCGCGTTCCGGGGCAGGAGGGCGGCGCGAGAGCCATGGCCGCGCGGCTGCCCCACGAGTTCACCGCGATCGACCCCGCCGTTCGCCGCGAGATCGTCGACCTCGAGCCGGCCGACGGATGGCCGGGCGGCGCCGGCGTGCTCTACCGGCCCCCG
>VBLA01000568.1 GCA_005879245.1 Deltaproteobacteria bacterium | reverse complement strand
CCAACGTGCTGCGCAAGCCCTACGAGACGATCCTCTCCGAGTTCGAGGGGACGCTCCTCGCCAAGGAGGCGACGGGCGACGGCGACGTGAAGTACCACCTCGGCTACTCGCGGGATCACACCACGCGCGGAGGCCACCGGGTGCACCTCTCCTTGAGCCCCAACCCGAGCCACCTCGAGGCGATCAACCCCGTCATCGAGGGCATCGTCCGCGCCAAGCAGGACCACCTCGACGATAGAGATCGGGCGCGCGTCGTCCCCGTGCTGATCCACGGCGACGCGGCGTTCACGGGGCAGGGAGTCGTCTTCGAGACGCTATGGCTCTCCGAGCTCCAAGGATACCGGACCGGGGGCACGATCCACGTCATCATCAACAACCAGATCGCCTTCACCACCGCCCCCGACGCCTACCGCTTCACCCGCTATCCGAGCGACGTCGCGAAGGTCATCCAGGCGCCGGTCTTCCACGTGAACGGAGACGATCCCGAGGCCGCCGTGCAGGCCGCCCGTCTCGCGATCGGCTTCCGGCAGCAGTTCAAGCGCGACGTCTTCATCGATCTCGTCTGCTACCGCCGTCACGGCCACAACGAGCTGGACGATCCCACCTTCACGCAGCCGGTCATGTACCAGGAGATCGCCCGGCACCCGACCCCGCTGGCGATCTACCGCGAGCGGCTGCTGACTGCCGGAACCGTCAAGGCCGAGGAGGTCGAAGCGGACGCCACCGACTTCCGGGAGATCCTCGACGCCGCGCAGGGCTATGCGCGCGACTTCATGCCACGGCAGCCGATCTTCGCCTTCGGTGGCCTCTGGAAGGGCTTCGGCTGGGCGGGTGAGGACTGGGGCGCCGACACGCGCGTCTCCCGTGAGACGCTGGGGGAGGTCGCGGCCGCCGGCCGCCGGGTGCCGGCGGACTTCACACCACACCCCCGCGTGGCCCGCCTCCTCGAAGCGCGCGCCGCCATGGTCGAAGAAGGGGATCCGATCGACTGGGGTTGCGCCGAGGCACTCGCGATCGGCTCACTGCTCCTCGAAGGCACGCCGGTCCGGCTGAGCGGCCAGGACTCCGGCCGGGGCACATTCAGCCACCGCCACGCCGTTCTCTACGATCAGAAGACCGACCTGCGCTACGTCCCGCTCGATCACATCCGGGACGGACAGGCGCCGTTCGTGATCCTCGACAGCATGCTGTCGGAGAACGCGGTCGTCGGCTTCGAGTTCGGGATGAGCCTCGCCAATCCCCACCAGCTCGTCATCTGGGAGGCCCAGTTCGGCGACTTCGCGAACGGCGCCCAGATCGTGATCGACCAATTCATCGCGAGCTCGGAGTCGAAATGGCAGCGCATGAGCGGGCTCGTGCCAGGTCTGCAACCTCAGTACGCCAGCGCAGTACTTCCACGCACTCAGGCGGCAGATGCACCGGAACTTCCGCAAGCCGCTGGTCATCATGAGCCCGAAGAGCCTTCTCCGGCACAAGGCCGCGGTGTCGAGCCTGCGTGACCTCACCGACGGGACGTTCCAGACGGTCATCGACGACGTGGCGGTTGGCGGGGCGCCCGAGGCGGGCGTCGTCATCGACCCGCGCGGCGTTACCCGGCTCCTCCTCTGTAGCGGCAAGGTCTACTACGACCTGCTCGCCGCCCGGCGCGAGCGCGCGCTCGACACCGCGGCCCTGGTCCGGGTCGAGCAGCTCTATCCCTTTCCCGAGCAGGAGATCGCGGCGATCTTTGCGACCTATCCCAACGCGCGGCAGATCGTCTGGGTGCAGGAAGAGCCCTGGAACATGGGGGGATGGCACGTCATGTACCGGCGCCTCAAGCGGATCCTCCCCGACGATCGCACGCTCGCCTACGTCGGGCGCCCGGAGGCCGCGAGTCCGGCGACGGGCTCCTACAAGGTTCACCAGGCCGAAGAGCGGGATCTCGTGCTGAACGCCTTCGCGCGCTGAGCACGGATCGGGAAGGACGAGCGGGCGCATGCCCTACGAGGTGCGTATCCCGAACCTCGGCGAATCGGTGACGGAAGGCGTCATCGTGCGCTGGGCGAAGCAGGACGGCGAGCTGGTCGGACCGGACGATGTGCTGCTCGAACTCGAGACCGACAAGGCCAGCACGGAGCTCCCGGCCGGATATGCCGGGGTCCTGCGCATCCTGAAACAGCAGGGAGAGACTGTGGCGGTGGGCGATGTCGTCGCGCTCCTCGACGACGCCGCGGGACGACCGGCGGCACGGCCCGCGGCCGCGGTGACGGCGCCTCCTCCGCCCGCCGTCGCCGAACCGCACCCCGATGCCACGTCCGCGCGGTCCGCGACCTCCTCGCCAACCCGCCCGGCCGGGCCCGGGCCTCTCAGTCCGGCGGTGCGCCGGCTCGTCACCGAGCACGACCTCGATCCTGCGGTCATCCCGGCCTCGGGCAAGGGCGGCCGGCTCACCAAGGAAGACATCCTCACCCATCTCGCCCGCGCCAGCGCCCCGAAGGCGCCCCCCGCACGCGCGCTCGCGGCCGTCCCGGCGCAGCCCGCCCCGAGCCGACTGCAGCCGGCGCAAGCGCCCGCGCTCCCGCAGGTGGACGGTGAGGAGCGCGTGCCGATGGGCCGTATCCGCAAGCGGATCGCCGAGCGCCTCGTGCAGGCGCAACGGACCGCCGCCATCCTCACGACCTTCAACGAGATCGACATGAGCGGCGTGCTGGCGCTCCGGGCGCAGCACAAGGACCGCTTCCGCGAGACGCACGGCATCGGGCTCGGCTTCATGTCCTTCTTCGCCCGCGCCTGCATCGCGGCGCTGCGCCAGATTCCCGCGATCAACGCGGAGATCCGCGGTGACGAGATCGTCTACAAGCACTTCGTCCACCTGGGCGTCGCCGTCGGGACCCCGCAGGGATTGGTGGTGCCCGTCGTGCACGAGATCGTCTACAAGCACTTCGTCCACCTGGGCGTCGCCGTCGGGACCCCGCAGGGATTGGTGGTGCCCGTCGTGCAC
>VBLA01000566.1 GCA_005879245.1 Deltaproteobacteria bacterium | reverse complement strand
CCTCGCGCGCGGCGAGCCGGTGGCGCTCGAGCTGCCGATCACCAACCGCAATCGCACCGTCTGCACCATGCTGTCGGCCGAGATCTCCCGCCGCTGGGGCGCCGAGGGCCTTCGGCCCGACACGATCCGCATCAAGTTCACCGGCTCCGCGGGGCAGAGCTTCTGCTCCTGGCTCGCGAACGGCGTGTCGGTCGAGGTCGAGGGCGACGCGAACGACTACTTCGCGAAGGGTCTCTCCGGAGGCCGCGTCGTCGTCTATCCGCCCCGTACGGCGACCTTCGCCCCCGAGGAGAACATCATCGTGGGGAACGTCTCGCTCTACGGGGCGACCGGCGGTGAGGTGTTCCTCCGCGGGTTGGCGGGCGAGCGCTTCTGCGTGCGGAACAGCGGCGTCGTGGCCGTCGTCGAGGGTGTCGGCGACCACGGCTGCGAGTACATGACCAAGGGGCTGGTCGTCGTCCTCGGGAAGACGGGCCGTAACTTCGCCGCCGGCATGTCGGGCGGCGTCGCCTACGTGCTCGACGAGGACGGCACGTTCGCGGGGCACGTGAACAAGGGCATGGTCGAGCTCGATCCGCTGGACGAGAAGGACTTGGCGACGGTTCGCGGGCTCATCCAGCGCCACTTCGACTACACGCACTCCGCGGTCGCGTGGCGGCTCCTCTCGGGCTGGAAGGAGACGGCGAAGCACCTCGTGAAGGTGATCCCGGTCGAGTACCGTTCCGTGCTGGCGAAGCAGCACCTCGACACCGACGCGGCACGCCTCGCCTCGATCTAGACGGGCACGAAGCACGGGCACGAAGCATGGGCACGAAGCATGGGTAAGATAACCGGCTTCCTCGAGTACGAGCGCGAGAAGGTTCACAAGGAGCCCGTCGCCGAGCGCCTCAAGCACTGGCGCGAGTTCGAGGAGCGCACACCCGACGAGGTGCTGCGGCGCCAGGGCGCGCGTTGCATGGATTGCGGCATCCCCTTCTGCCACAAGGGCTGCCCGCTCGGCAACATCATCCCCGACTGGAACGACCTCGTGTACCGGGGCCGCTGGCGGGAGGCGATCGCCCGGCTGCATTCGACGAACAACTTCCCGGAGTTCACCGGCCGCATCTGCCCCGCCCCCTGCGAGGAGGCGTGCGTCCTCAACATCAACAACGACCCGGTCACGATCAAGAACATCGAGAAGAACATCATCGATCACGCCTGGGGCAACGGCTGGGTGACGCCCGAGATCCCCCCGCGACGAACCGGGAAGACGGTGGCGGTCGTCGGCTCCGGTCCGGCAGGCATGGCCTGCGCCCAGCAGCTCGCGCGGGCGGGTCACCTCGTGACCCTCTTCGAGCGCGACGACCGGGTCGGCGGGCTCCTCCGCTACGGCATTCCCGACTTCAAGATGGAGAAGTGGCTCATCGACCGTCGCATGGAGCAGATGGCGGCCGAGGGCGTGACGTTCCGGATGGGCGTGCGCGTCGGCGTGGACGTGAAGGGCGACGCGCTCCGCCGCGACTTCGACGCGATCGTCCTCTCCTGCGGGGCCACGAAGCCCCGCGATCTCCCGGTGCCCGGGCGGGAGCTCCAGGGCATCCACTTCGCGATGGAGTTCCTGCCGCTCCAGAACAAGGTCGTCGCCGGCGACACCGTGCCGAACCAGATCCTCGCCACCGGCAAGAAGGTCGTCATCCTGGGCGGCGGCGACACGGGGTCGGACTGCCTCGGCACCTCGAACCGCCAGGGCGCGACGTCCGTGCACCAGTTCGAGCTGCTGCCCCAGCCGCCGGAGGATCGCCCCCAGCTCTCGTGGCCGAACTGGCCCATGATCCTCCGCACCTCGTCGTCGCACGAGGAGGGCGTCGTCCGCGACTGGTCGATCAACACCAAGGCGTTCCTCGGCGACGGCCGCGTGCGCGCGCTGCGCGGCGTGCGGCTCGACTGGGTGCAGGACAACGGGCGGCCCGTGATGAAGGAGATCGCGGGCAGCGAGTTCGACCTCGACTGCGACCTCGTGCTCCTCGCGCTCGGCTTCCTCGGCCCCGAGAGCGACACCGTCATCTCCCAGCTCGGCTGCGAGCTGACCGAGCGGGGCAATTTGAAGGCCGGCCCCGATTACCAGACGACGGTGCCGGGCGTGTTCGCCTGCGGCGACGCGCGGCGGGGGCAGTCACTCGTCGTGTGGGCTATCTGGGAGGGGCGGGAGGCCGCGCGCGGTGTCGACGCGTACCTGATGGGCGAGACACACCTGCCGGCGAGCCCCGAGCTGTAGCCGAGACGGCCGGCCACGCCACAGCTGCAGCCCCGACAGCTACTTCACTCGAGGGATTCGGGCCGAGATGTACATCGATTGGGATGAGCTGGAGCTCGCCTTTCGAATACAGCGAGGCCGTCGAGCATCATGTCGTACTCGACCTGAAGGCGGGTGAGATCCCCACGTGGTCCGATTCGTACTCGGACTCCGAGGAGGTCGATGCGGTGACGGAGCGCATCGACTCCGAGCCCGACCGCTACGCAGACATCGAGCCGCCCGACTCCTCCGAGCAGTGGCAATGGACGGCCGCCCGGCACCTTCGCCACCCTGCGCAGCATGCAGTGCCCACTGTATGTGCGGGGCCCCGACTGACGTTCGGGGGGCATGCTCGAGGGCGAGCGGCCCAGGACGCGGCCACGGAGGGACCCTCGTTAGACACGTCATCGGGCGAATGCCGCCCGCCGACCGGTCATGGTTCGAATGTGGTCCTTGGGACACTTCCTCCGACCGGAGGAGCACTTCGGTGACCGTCTTTGGCTGAACCTGCGGTATGTTGTACTAGCCACCCGTCGAAGAAGGGTTCCGATGCGCGTCGCGATCCGTCTTTCTGCTGGGGTCCTCGTGCTCGCCGTCGCCGTTGCGCCCGCGTTCGCGAAGAAGACCAGGCCCACTCCGTGCTCGGGCCGCTTCCTGCTCGATGCGGGCGCGTCGCTCGTGACGGCAGCAGCGTCCACCGGGACCGACGTGCTCACCGTCGCCGACAGGCAAGTCACGATCGGTGGGAGCTGCTCGGCGACCGCCTCGCTGGGGAGGACCCGCAAGGGATGCCCGGCGGGAGAACGTCATGGATGCT
>VBLA01000563.1 GCA_005879245.1 Deltaproteobacteria bacterium | reverse complement strand
GAGCGCGACCCCGGCCGCCGCCGCCTGCGAGATCCCTCCCGCGTAAGGCACGGGCTGGACCGACGGCGGCGCGATGGTGACCGGCCCGGCACCGGTGAATCCCGCCCCGGCAAGCGCGCAGCCGTCGCCGTTCAGGTCGGTGAAGCCAGCCGTTGCGCCGGCCGTCGAGAGCTCGGCGTTCAAAACGAGCTGGGTGATCAGGCTCTCGTCCGCATCGAACGTCGCTCCGGGCGGGCACCCTTGGTTGTCGGTCCAGCTGGTTGCGAGGATCCGGACGCCGAACCGGTACTGGATCCCATTCGCGTCGGGCGTGCCGTTGCCGATCGTGCGCACGACCTTCCCCTTCGGGTCCGATCCCGCGCCCCCCGCGGACGTATCGCAGGGCTTCGCGGCCGGGTCGTCGCCCGTCCCGTAGGTGCAGTCCGGACCAGGATCGCTCGTGTCGGCCATCTTGACGACCTCGTTGTCACCGGTCTGCGGGTTCGAGGAGTTGACCACCCCCACGCCGCAGGCCACCTGGTCGACACGCACGCAGAGCCCGAGCCCCGGGAGGAGGAAGTTGGGGACGATGAAGCTCGGCTGGTCGCAGCAGGTGGTGGTCACGCACTGCGGGTTGCCCGCGCAGCCCGGGGTGCCGGCGCACGGCGCGTTCGGGTTGCCGCAGCCGAGGCACGCGGCGTGCTCGCACGTCGGGGGCACATCGGCGGCACCGACCGTGAACGTCGTGGTGATGCCAAGCGGGAACGGGAACGCGATGCCGTCGGCCGTCACCCACGGCGTCTGGAGGCAGGTGCCGGTTCTTCCGCCGCAGTCGGCATCGGTGGCGCACGCACCGAACTGGTTCGTCGTGGCCCGGGCCGTGCAGAGCTTCGGGCCGACGACGCCCGACAGCTGGTACGTGTTCGCGATCGGCTCGCCCGGGACGATTGGATCGCAGCTCACCTGCACGCACTGGCACTGGGTGTTGCATCCCTGACCGCTCGGACACCCGGACGAACTCGCGGCGGGGTCGCACTGCTCGCCCGGATCGATGACGCCGTTGCCGCACGGCGGCAGCGTGGTGGTGGTCGGGGTGGTGCTCGCACAGGTCGCCGGCTGCGGGTTGCACAGGAGGATGAGCTTGTCGATGTCATGCCGCGTCGGCTTGGTGCTGGAGACGGCCTGCGCCGTGATCGTCGTCGTCCCCTTCTTCCTTCCGTTCTTCTTCAAGGGCACCGTGGCCGTGAAGGTGTGGCACGCGGAGTCGGCCGGGAGCGGCAGCGGCCCGGCGAGACCCTTCCCCTTCGCCTTGACCTTCTTGAGGGTCGTTGCCGTGCACGAGGCGTCGCCCTGGTTCAGGCAGATGTCGAACTGGAAAGTGCACTTGTTGTCTTTGACCCCGTCCCGATCGCAGGTGTCGCAGTCGCGGCACACGACCTTCCCACCCTTCTCGGCCCCGGGCAGCCCCCGGAAGGCGACCAGGCATTCGTTCGCCTGCGCGTGCGCTCGGGGCACGAGGCAGAGGAGCGTGGCACCGAGCACGAGGCCCAGCCCCAGGAGACGACAGCGCTTCGCGTCGCCTGGTGCACCTGTGTCCATGCGGCGCTGGATCGCGTCGGCGTTCACGTCCGACCCCGTCCCTGCCCTGGCGGGCGTGGTCTCGTCGTCTTCGTTGGGGCAACGGTCCCGCGCGCGCACGACGTCAGGCAGTACATGCGGAACGTGCCACGGAAGTTGAGCGGGATCGGGAAGCCAGGGCCCGCCGCGATGAACCCGGTGACGTGATCTCCCTCGAGGACGGCACGGCGCTGTCGGTCAGCACGTGCTTGAGCGCCGCGTCCTGCCGGGGGAAGACCTGCTCGAAGCGCTCCGGCGCCGCGACCGTGAACAGCACCTGGCTCAAGAGGAGGTCCGTGGTCGGGTCCTTCTTCGGCGCGCGCGGGAGCTTGGACCACCGCCGGGCGAGTGCCGTGAGCTCCGCCGCGCTGGGCGACCAGGGCGTGAACTGCTTGTTCGCCGTCTTGACGGCCTCGGCGATCTCCTCCGGCAGGCTCACGTCGAGCAGATGGATGCCGAGCCCCGCGTGATTTCCCTGGGAGACCCGGAGGAGCTCCGGGAACGTCCGGTACCTTCCCTCGGCCAGATGTGTCTGGGCGACCAGAAACCACACGCCACCGAGACCGATCGGGACGTTGCCCTCGACCGTGATCTTCTCCTCGAAGTCCGTCCACCCCGCCGGCGCGGCGGCGGGGACGAGGACGACGACGAGCCCGGCCAGCGCCAAGACACCGAGCGACCTCGTGAGCGATTTGGATCTCATCTCTTCACGCCTCGACTCCCGCGCCTCGCGACGCTCCCTGCGGCCAGCCCCCTACTCGGGGCACCCCGCGGCGATGGTGCAGCTGCAGGACTGCGGTGTCGACGACACCAACGAGATGGCGGAGACGGGCGTGATGGCCACGAAGCCGACATCGAACGTCGGGTTGAGGTTCGAGAAGATGGTCGACACCGTCCCCGTCGTCGCCCCGCTGCTCGCGTTGTAGGGCTCCGGGG
>VBLA01000565.1 GCA_005879245.1 Deltaproteobacteria bacterium | reverse complement strand
GCCGCCGCGCCGCGGCTCCCGATCAACGCGGTGACGAGGCCGACGTCCTCCGGAAACACCACCAGCGCCCGGTCAGGCGCGGTCGGATCCACCGGTCGCAGGTGGCTCGCGACGTCGTCCACCCCCACCTGCACGAAATCCCCCCGGTTCGGGAAGGCCCCGTCCATGAGCGCGGCCATCTTGTCGTGGAACGTCTGGTAGCTCGTGCCATCCACCAGACGCTGCTTGTTCCCCACGGCGAAGAACCGCACGGGCGTCGCTCTCGCCACGGCCGCTACAGCGAGCACGGTCGCCACTACGGAGAGCGCGCGCCGGGTCATCCGGGGCGGAGTCTATCCCTCGCGCCCTGGTGCGCGGAAGCAAGAGGCGGGTCGAGGCCGCTACGTTTGCCGAGCGCGGCTTTGCCGCGCTCGCACGGCCCGAGCGCCCGCAGGGCGCGAGCAATCACACGGGAGCCGCGAGCGGGAGCGAGCGGCGACGGGGTCCGGGGGCATCGGAAGCGCGGAGCCCGCGAAGCGGGCGAGCACTGGACGCGCCCCCCGGAATCTAATGCAACGGGTGGTAAGCCCCGTGCAGGACGCCGAGGACGGTCAGGGCATCGTTCTCGTCGAGGTGATAGAGGATGTAGTAGTCGTCGATCGCGAGGTAGTAGCAGCCGCCGATGCCCTGCAGCAGGGACGAGCCCGGAGGATGCGGATCGTCGGCCAGCCCGATGATTGCTTCCCCGATGTCGCGGAGCGGGGTCTGCGGGATCGTCTCGTGATTCTGCAGGTGCTTTGCGGGTAGCCAGCGCAAAAAGGTTCTTGCAAACGGACGGCGGCCCCGGTAAGGTCAGATGCATTGCGGAGTGCGGGGCTGCACCCGGCGATTGCGAGGAGATACGCTCAGATGCCTGCCAGCGAGTCGGAAGTAGTCGTAGGCCGTCGCTATCTCGAGCGCGGCTTCCTGGACGCGGCCGTTAAGCTCTTTGCGCGTAACGCGGAGGTCGTGCTCACCGTCGACTGGAACCGGTTGGCCGAGCGCCTGCTCGAGCGCAAGCGGATTGCCGACGTCGTGCGTATCTGCGAGCTCGGCAACGTGCCCCTGCCGCGCGAACGGATGCTCGCGGCGGGAGATGCGTACCTCAAGCGCAAGGACGTGGACGCGGCGCTCAGACTCTACGAGCTCGGAGCCGCCGACCGTGACCGCTGGACGGGCCTCGTGGACGTGCTCACCGCGCTCCCCGACCGCGAGCGTCAGGCGGTCGAGATCGTCGAGCGTCACCTGGCTCCGGAGCCCAAGCCCGAGGAGACGGCACCCCGCCATATCAAAGCGGTGAAGTAGCCTGCCCGGCCCCTCCGACTGGCTCCGACCGAGCGTCACCGCAGTCGCACCGTACGCTCCCGGCGAGCAGCCTGGTCCAGGCCGCCGGGTGATCAAGCTCAACACCAACGAGAACCCCTACCCGCCGTCGCCGCACGTGCTCGACGCGGTGGCCCTTGCGACGAACGAGAGCGTGCGGCTCTATCCCGATCCCGAAGCGGCGGCGCTACGTCGCCGCGCGGCGGAGATGTACGGGGTCCCGGCGGATCAGATCATCGTCGGCAACGGCTCGGACGAGCTCCTGGCGCTCATTCTGCGCGCCACGATCGACCCGGGCGATCGGGTCGCCTATCCGGTTCCCACCTACAGCCTCTACGACACGCTCGTGGCGGTGCAGGGAGGGGAGGCGGTCCGGCTGCCGTTTCCCCCCGACTTCCGGCTGCCCCCTGGCCTCGCCGCGACCGGCGCTCGGGTGACCATCCTCTGCAACCCCAACTCCCCCTCGGGGACTCTCGTGCCTGTCCGCGAGGTGGATGCGCTGGCACGGTCGGTGGCCGGGCTCCTCGTCGTTGACGAGGCCTACGTCGACTTCGCGCGCGAGAGTTCGCTCGGGCTCGTCGGGCGGCGCGAGAACGTCATCGTGGTGCGCACCCTCTCCAAGTCGTTCTCGCTCGCCGGGCTCCGGGTCGGGCTGGCGTTCGGGCATCCCGAGCTGATCGTCGGACTTCGCACGGTGAAGGACTCGTACAACGTGAGCCGATTGGCGCAGGCTGCGGCCGAGGCCGCGCTCGGCGATCCGGCCTGGATGCAGGCGAACGTTGCCCGCATCCGCGCAACGCGAGCGAAGCTGACGGCCGATCTGACGGCGCTCGGCTTCCAGGTGCTATCGTCGGAGGCGAACTTCGTGCTCGCCCGGCGGCTGGGCCACGATCTCGGCCCGCTCGCCCGTGCGCTCGCGGCACGGGACATCCTGGTGCGCCACTTTGCCGTGCCCGGTCTGACCGACGCCCTGCGCATCACCGTCGGCACGGATGCCGAGGTGGCCAGCCTGCTGGCCGCGATCGCCGACGCGCACTAGCGCGTGACGTGCGGTCCGCGGGAGCCGGGGCACCGGCTCCGCTTCGATTCGCGCCGTCGCGCGGCGCTCCTCGATCGAGCGACGCGTTCGGCGCTCATAGGCGCTCCGCCGGTGCCCCGGCTCCCGCGACGCGGCGTCGCAGTTGCCTGCACGACCGCCGCACCACGGCCGCTGGGCGCGCCCGGGCGGGGTCAGGGTCGGAGTGAGCCGGAGCTCCGGCGCACGTGTACGCGATGAGCAGCGACCGCGCGCGAGGAGC
>VBLA01000564.1 GCA_005879245.1 Deltaproteobacteria bacterium | reverse complement strand
CTGGAGATCGTTGAACAGGCCGAGGCCCTTGGACGCGAGATGCTCCCGGATGACCGCCATCCAGAGGTTGGAGCCGCCCTGGCCGCCGAACTCCCTGGGGAGCGAGAAGCGGTAGAAGCCGGCCCGATCGGCGCGGCGCTTCGCCTCGACCAGCAGGGCCTCCCACTCCTTCCGCGGCAACCCGTCGTTCTCGAAGTCTGTACGGGCCCACTCGCGCCGGTGATCGAAGAAGCGCTGGTTGTCGTCCTCGGCCTGGAGCGGCTTGATCTCGGCGTCGATGAACGCGTCGAGCTTCGCGAGGTACTCGAGCAGGTCCGGGGGCAGGTTGAAGTCCACGGCGCACCTCCGTCGGCGGGCGGGAGTATTCCACCTTTCCCCGACCGCGGACACCGTTCCTGGAATCGGTCGCTCAGAGGAAAACTGGCGGCGTAGCCATTGCCAACATCGTGTCGCAGTCCGACGTTGCCGTTCGCCGCCCGTGACAACGGAAGCTGGCGGCTGACGGGCACGACGTCGCATCGGCATGCCGCTCGCTGTGGCGGCCCTCGTGGGTGCAGCGAGCTACGAGCCGCGCGTCGCGGAGGGCACCGTCCTCCACCGCGTGGTCCGGGAACACCTCGAATCCTTCCTCCAGGAGGCGGCCTGCCCCGGTTCATCGACCGGGAGTTCCGGGAGTTCCTCACGTGCGGGGCGCTCGCCCGCGGCTTTCGCCCGCGTGCACTGCCGGGACTGCGCCTACGAGCGGCTCGTGCCGTTCTCGCTAGTCGGCGACCTTCACGTTCGTGACGCTCAGCCGCCCGACGCTGCCCTTACGGGTCCTCACCCGCACGATCCGCCCCTTCCCGGGCGCGATCGTGCGACCGTTCATCGCCACCAAGATCACCTTCACCGGCGCTGCGGGATTGGGCTGATGGAACGCCACGCTGAACCCGCGCGTCCGTCGAGTGGTGCGTACGCCGAGGACCTCGACCGGTCCACCCGTGGGCGTGAGCGTCAGCTCGACGCCCCGGATACCCGTGTGCACGTTCGCCAGTTCCAGCATCCGCCCCCGCCGGCTCGCCGAGACCGTCGCCGCCTCGACAGTTCTGGGGCCCTCGGCCGTGCAGTCCGTGGGCGTCGTGTTGGCGAGCAGCGCGTCGATCTCAGCGATGATGTCTAAGATGTCGACGACACCATCACAGTTGTCGTCGCACAGAATGCGTTGCGTCGCCGTCGGCTCGCTACGGCCGAGAGCGATGTCGATCTTCTCTACCACGTCGTCCAGGCCGAAGCTGTCATCCACGTTGCAATCGCCGAACACGCCCTCGCAGGTGACGTTCCCGGCGTGGGACACGACGGCGACCGATGGGTCGTCGCAGCCGACGACGGCCGGGTCTTCGATCGCGAGGGAGACCGTCCGCAGCCGGCAGAGCGGCTCCCGATCACGGAGGCAGACGTGTGCGATGGCGCCCAAGCCGGTCTCGAGGCAGCGCCCACCCAGCGTGTCGAGCACCAGGAAGCGGATGTGCCCGGGTGAGACCTCGTTCGCGCTGCACTCGAAGCCCGACGCCCGGCCGTCGCACGTGATGCCGTCGAATTCGAACTCGGCGCTGGGGTCGACGATGTTGGCGATCAGGCCACGAACCTTCACGAGCGGGTTCGTCATGCCGAGGTCGAGGCAGAAGCTGTCGGCCGCGTGCGCGTCGCCCAAGGCAAGCGTCACGCCGGCGCAGTTCTCGATCGCGGTTCCGCTACACGCGCCCCCGGAGCAGCTATCGCCCTGCGTGCACGCGTCGGCGTCGTCGCAGGTCGTCCCGTCGAGCTTGGTCGGATTCGAGCAGGCACCGGAAGACGCGTCGCACTCGCCCGCCACATGGCACTGATCCAGGTCGTGCCCTCTGGCTTCATCGGGTTGGAGCACATGCCGGTCGCACGGTCGCACTCGCCAACGTCGTGGCACTGATCGAGCACCGTGCAGACCACGGGGTCCCCGCCGGTACACTCACCCGCCTGGCAGCTGTCGGTTCGGGTGCAGAGGCTCCCATCGCTGCAGGTCGTGCCGTCTGGCTTCATCGGGTTGGAGCACGTACCCGTCGCCGGGCCACACTCGCCGACGTCGTGGCACTGGTCGAGGGCGGTGCAGACTACAGGGTCCCCGCCCGTGCACTGCCCCGCCTGGCAGGTGTCAGCGCGCGTGCAGAGACTCATGTCGTCGCAGGCGGCGCCGTCCTCCTTCGTGGGGTTGGAACAGGTGCCGCTCGCCGGGTCACAGTCGCCCACGGCGTGGCACTGGTCGAGGGCCGTGCAGACCACCGGGTCCCCGCCCGTGCACTGCCCCGCCTGGCAAGTGTCGGTTCGGGTACAGAGGCTCCCATCGTCGCAGGCGGTGCCGTCCTCTCTCGCAGGGTTGGAGCAGACTCCTGTGGTCGGGTCGCACTCGCCCACCGCGTGGCACTGATCGAGAGCCGTGCAGACGACCGGGTCCGCCCCGATGCACTCGCCTGCCGCGCACCCGTCGGTCTGGGTACAGGCATCGCCATCATCGCAGGCCGTCCCGTCGTCCTTGGCGAAGTTGACGCAGGCACCTCCGGCCGTACAGGCCTCCCGCGTGCAGGCGGCCTCGGCGCCGCAACTCTGTCCCTCCAGGGCGAATCGGCAGTTGACGCAGCACGGGTTGCCCGCTTGGTCACACTGCTCGCCGCGCGAGGGCTGGACGATGCCATCGCCACAGCGGGGCGCCGCTAACGCCACGTCGGCACCGAGAAGGACGCTTGCGCCCGCGGCCCCGCAGCCGAGGCGAACGGCCAGCGCGAGCAGCGGAATGACGCCGCGCGCCAGGCGGCTCTCCGGTCGACCAGCCGAGAGGT
>VBLA01000561.1 GCA_005879245.1 Deltaproteobacteria bacterium | reverse complement strand
TAGCTCATCGGGTTGTAGCGCGGTTGGCCACTCGCCAGGGTCCGGATGCCCCAGCCGGCAAAGAGATCCGCCCGCAGGAGACGGGCCGCCAGGCGCTGTGCGCGCTGCGGGTCGGGGACCCGGCAGAAGAGCAGCTGCCCCGCGTTCGACGCGACCACTGCACAGGGCCGCTTGTCCCGATCCAGGGCGAGCGCGTAGGTGTCCTCGCCATCGAGCCAGAAGTCCGCGTTGATCCGCTCGCGCAGGGCCTGCGCCTCGGCGAGCCAGCGGGCTCCCCCCTCGACGCCGATCAGGTCGGCGAGCTCGGCCATCGCCACCAGCGCGGCATAGCGGTAGCCCTGCACCTCGACCAGCGCGATCGGGGGCTCGGCGAGACGACCGTCGCGATGGAAGATGGCGTCGCCGGAGTCCTTCCACCCCTGGTTCACGAGCCCGTGCTCGCTGGTGCGCTGGTACTCGACGTACCCGTCGCCGTCGCGGTCGCCGTAGTGAGCCATCCAGTCGAGCGCGGCGCAGGCGTTCGGCCAGAGCTCGCGCACGAAGGCGAGGTCGCCCGTGACGCGGGCGTAGGCACCCAGCAGCATGCAGAAGAGCGGGGTGGCATCCACACTCCCGTAGTAGCGGCCGAACGGGACCTCCCCCGTCGCCGCCATCTCGCCGTAGCGGGCCTCGTGGATGATCTTTCCCGGCTCCTCGTCACGTTCGGGGTTCACCGTCGTACCCTGGAGGGCGGCGAGGACCCGCAGGACGCCCCGCGCCAGGCCCGGCGCGAAGAGGAGCATCTGGCGGGCGGTGATGAGGGCGTCGCGCCCGAAGACGGTCGCGAACCACGGGATGCCGGCGTACACGAACCGGTCGACCCCGTGCAGCGTGCCTGCTTCCGGCGGCACGGTGAGGAGGAAGACGTCGGCCATCGCCTGACCGAGCACCGCACTGAGCCCCTCGTCCGCCGCCTGGACCGCCGTATGCTCCACCTGCCAGAGCCGGTGCTCGCGCTCGCGGACTGCCTCGGCGCCGGCGAACCCGTGGCGCGGCGCGGGCGTGATCTGCTCGTTCCGACAGTCGATGACGACGTCGACGACCCGTTCCTCCTGAGGAGCAAAAACGAGCTCGAGCACCGCCCGCGGCCCCCGCCATAGCACTTCCGCACCCGAGATCGCGCAACGGGTCGCGCGCCCGACGCCATCGAGCCCGCGGTAGGCGAGGACGAGCGCGCCATCCTCCACCCGCGGCGACTCCAGACTGCCTCGGCGGGCGCGACGGAGCCCGCGCAGCTCGAACACGTCGCGGAAGTCGGCGGCAAAGACGACCTCGAGGCGCAGCGGCAGCACCTCGAGATAGAAGCTGTGCAGCACGAGGCGGACGAGCATCTGGGGCCCGCAGAGCAGCGTCGTCCGCCGGATGGACAGGGTGGACCGCGGGGTGAAGAGGCCGCCGTCTCCCTGGGTGTCGTTATTGGTGAGATTCGCGACCGCGCGGAGGTTGTCGCGCCCGACCGCCCCGGAGAGGAAGAAGGGGGGGCGGCCGCTTGCCAGGAGCTCGAACTGCGACAGAGATCGCCCGTCTGATCGAGCACGGCGAACGTGTCACCGTGGGCCAGGATGTGCTTGCGGCGTCGGCTGGCGAGCGAGGAGGCGAGCACGTAGTACTCGTTGCCCACCCGCAGGTGCTCGCCCTCCTGCTCGGGAGAAGAGAGCGGTGCAGCGGTCATAAGTAGCGATCCGATGCCACAGCGCCCCTCGAGCCGCAATCCGGAAGTCTCCCGGCGCTCGCCCCACCCCGCGCTACCGCCCGCAAGCTTGTTTTCAAAACGGCGGCGCGAGCGGGCGATGTACGTAGCTTGCCCCCCGACCACGCCGATGCCATAAACGCTGACGCGGTCGCATGGCGAACGCCGACTGGTACTACCATCGCGCCGGCTGAGTGACGTGCGGGCGGGCCCGGGAGTTTCTTGGGCGGAAGAAGATCGTCCCACGTGAGGTCGCGGACGCGAAACGGCAGCGGCTGGGCGCAAGGGAAGCGCTCGCCCTCGCGGGCGAGATGCACGAGCTCTACGTGGCAAAAGGCCACAAGATCGTGCACGTGGACTTGCGGCGAGAGCGGCCTGAGCGCGACGCGCTCCTGAAACTGCTGCTCGGCCCGAGTGGTAGCTTGCGCGCTCCCACCATCCGGGCGGGCAGGACGCTGCTCGTCGGCTTCGACGCCGATACGTACGGCAAGGTCCTCACGGTGCGTTGACAGGTCGGGCGTCCTGAAGAAGTATGCGTCCTACAACCCGGCTGCGGCCGAATCCCGTCATGGAGGAAGGGACCATCATGAAGCGATCCGTGAAGACGTGTCTAC
>VBLA01000025.1 GCA_005879245.1 Deltaproteobacteria bacterium | reverse complement strand
TCGTCAGGGCTTCCGCGGACCCCTCCGTCACCTCGACCCGCGCCAGCGGGAGAAGATGGACGCCTTCTTCGCTCGCGAGGCGGCGAACAAACCGCCCGAGGACGGGCGCGCACGTGCCGTCGTCCTCGACGTCCGGCCGCAGGGGCTCGCGGTTCGCACGGCGTGGGAGCAGGGGCTGCTCCCGGCCGATGCGCTCGCGTGGGGCAACACGCGCGTCCCGACGAGCGCCTTCCGGCCGGGCGACGTGGTGGCGATCCGGCTGACAGGACAAGGTCCGGACAAGACGCCCCGCTTCGCCCTCGACCAGGAGCCGCAGGTCGAGGGCGCGGTCATCGCCATCGATCCGTACACCGGCGAGGTGAAGGCGATGGTCGGCGGATACGACTTCCGTCGCAGCCAGTTCAATCGGGCCGTCCAGGCGCGCCGCCAGCCGGGGTCGGGCTTCAAGCCGCTCATCTATGCCGCGGCGGTCGATCACGGCTACACCCCGGCCTCGATCGTTCTCGACGCGCCCATTGCCCTCGACAACGGCAACCAGCCCCCCTGGATGCCGCGCAACTACGAGAACCGCTACTACGGCCCGACACCGCTGCGCTATGCGCTCGCCCGCTCGCTCAACACGGTCACGGTTCGCCTGGTCGACCAGATGGGCATCAAGGAGGTCCTGGACTACCTGCCCCGCTTCGGGCTGCACGGCCCCTTGCCGCGGAACCTTTCGATCGCGCTCGGCAGCGCCGAGGTCACTCCGCTCGAGCTGGTGCGCGCCTACGGCGTCTTCGCGACCCTCGGCAAGCGCTTCGAGCCCATCTTCATCACGCGGGTGACCGACGCGGACGGCAACCCGCTCGAGTTCGGCAACACCCGCCCGCATTTCGAACCCGTCATGCGGCCCGCGACCGCCTACGTCGTGACCAGCATGATGGAGACGGTGGTGCAGCACGGCACGGGGCGAGCCGCCCTCGAACTCGGCCGGCCGGTCGCGGGCAAGACGGGAACCACGAACGACACGCACGACGCCTGGTTCATCGGGTTCACGCCCGATCTCCTCGCCGGCGTGTGGGTGGGCTTCGACTCCGAGCGCTCGCTCGGTGCCAAGGAGACGGGCGGACACGCGGCGGCCCCCATCTGGACGGCGTTCATGAAGCAGGCACTCGGGAACCGGCCGGCCGTCGACTTCCCGGTCCCCGACGGCATCGGCTTCGCGCAGGTCGATCGTGCTACGGGCTTGCGCGCCGTGCCGGGCGGCGAGTCGGAGCTGGAGGTGTTCGTGAAGGGCTCCGAGCCGAAGGAGAGCGCCCGTCCGCCGGAAGTGGCTGCCAACCCCGACGAACCGGAGAATTCCCCCGCGGAGACCGACGGCCTGCCCGACGACGCGGACTAGATCCGCGAACCTGCGACCTGCCGACTACAGCCGCCAGTACGGCGCCTGCGCGGTGCGCACGCGTGCGAGCACCGTCTCCGCCCGTCGGGCATCTCCCGTGAGGGCCGCGGGAGTCGCGGCGGCGCCCTGCATGGCCGCGAACGTCGTATCTACCCCTTCCACGATCGCGCCGAGATCGTAACCACCCTCCAGCACAGCGGCGAACCGTCCGGCCGCCGTCTCGGCCGCCAGGTCGACGCAGGCACGCGCCATCGCGGCGAAGCCGGCGGGCGTCACCTCCATGCCGCCGAGCGGGTCGCGGTGATCGCAATCGAAGCCGGCGGAGACGAGGACGAAGTCGGGGGCGAACTGCCGACAGACCGGCAGCACCACCTCGGCGAAGGCACGCGTGTACTCGCCATCGCCGAACCCGGCAGGGAACGGCAGGTTGACCGTCCGCCCCGCTCCGGCAGCCTGCCCTACCTCCTCGGCGGCGCCGGTGCCCGGATAGAACGGGTACTGATGGGTCGAGACGTAGAGCACGTCCGGATCGTGCTCGAAGAGATGCTGCGTGCCGTTACCGTGATGCAGGTCCCAGTCGATGATCACCACGCGCCGGAGGCCGCGGCACCGGAGCCACGCGGCGGCGATGGCGACGTTGTCGAAGAGGCAGAAGCCCATCGCGCGATCGCGCTCCGCATGGTGGCCGGGCGGACGGACGAGCGCGAAGCCGTTCGTCACCTGTCCCGCGAGGACGGCCTCGCAGACGACGAGGAGGCTGCCCGCGGCCAGGCGCGCCGCCTCGTATGAGGCCGGCGAGGTGGAGGTGTCGGGGTCGAGCACGACCCGCGGCCGGCCTGCGGTGGCGGCGAGACGCTCGATGTGTGCCGGGGTGTGGACGAGGGCGATCTCCTCCTCCGTCGCCGGGCGGGCACCGAGTCGCACGAGCCCGCGCGCGCCGTCCAGGTGCTCTGCCAGCACGCGCAGCCGATCGGGGCGCTCCGGATGTCCCCGTCCCGGATCGTGCGCCAGCATGCGCGCGTCGAGGACGAAGGCAGTACCGCCCGCCACCCATGTACGGTAGCAGAGGGGGCGCGAAGCCGCGACGGTGATGAATTGACACCCCGCAGCGTTTTCCCTACGCTCAGTTTCAATGTTCGGCATCGGCATGCCGGAGCTCATCGTGATCCTCGTGGTCGCGCTCGTGGTGCTCGGTCCGAAGCGCCTCCCCGAGGTGGCCCGCACACTCGGCAAGGCAATCGCGGAGTTCCGACGTCAGACGAGCGACATCATGGACGATCTCCGCCTCCAGACGACGCTCGAAGACGAGCCGCGACGACCGACCCCGCCCCGTGCGGCCACGGTCCCGTCGACGCGGGAAGGCACGGCGGCGCCGGAAGAGACCCCGAGCGTCGCCGGTTCGACCGAGCCAAACACGAACCGCAGCTAGCAGCCACACCGCCCGCCCATGGCGCCCGAGTCCGATGTGCGCATGCCGCTCACGGCGCACCTGGAGGAGCTGCGCTGGCGGATCGTACGCTCGTTCCTCGCGATCAGCGTGGCCTTCGGCATCTGCTACTGGTGCGCAGAGGGCCTCTTCGCGCTCCTGATCCGCCCCCTGGCGGCTCTCCGGCCCGGCCAAGCGGTGGTCATCGGCACGGGCGTGACGGAGGCGTTCTTCACCAAGCTCAAGGTGTCGGCCATCGCCGCCCTCTTCGCGGCCAGCCCGGTCATCTTCTTCCAAAGCTGGCGGTTCATCGCGCCGGGCCTCTACGAGTCGGAGAAGCGGACCGCGCTGCCGTTCGCGATCGTCGCCACGGTCTTCTTCCTGATGGGCGCGACGTTCTGCTACACGCTCGTCTTTCCGGTCGGCTTCCGGTTCTTCCTCGACGAGTACGCGTCGATCGACGTCGCGCCCCAGATCCGCATCAGCGAATATCTCTCCTTCGCGGCGCGCATGTTGCTTGCCTTCGGCGCCACCTTCGAGCTGCCGGTGGTGACCTTCTTCCTGGCGCGGCTCGGCCTGGTGACGCACCGGACGCTCATCGGGATGGGCCGCTACGCCATCGTCGTCATCTTCATCGTCGCCGCGGTGCTCACGCCCGGGCCGGACGTCGCCTCGCAGCTCCTCATGGCGGCGCCGCTCCTCGTGCTCTACGGCATCAGCATCGTGGTGGCGTACATGGTCGCGCGCTCCAAGCCCGCGGCGGTAGCGGCTCCGGATGCGGACCCCTCGTGAGCGTCGGGCGGAGCTAGTCCTCGGCCTCGGGACCCAGCCAGTTTCCGTCGAAGTCCGCGGGCGGCTGCGTCACCTCGCACGCTCCCTCGGCGATCAGGGTCTCGACCACGGCGTGTACCTCGGCGGCGAAGTCCGGGGCGGCGAGAACGACGAGGGTCGCTGCTCGCCGGTCGAGCGTGCGCACCACCGCCACACCTTCGTAGGACTCGAAGAGGAACTTCACGTAGGCGATCTCGCGCGGCGGCAGCCGGAGACAGATCGGTACGACGTCGCGCATGCGTCCTCCTAGCACGCCGCCAGCTCAGAAGCTGTAGCGCGCCTGCAGCACGACCTCGTCGTTGTCGTGGAACTGCCCGATGATCGAGCGATGCGTGCCACCGATCGCGAGGTAGCCGAGGCGGAGGCGGAGGTCGTCGTTCACGAGATACGAGGCACGCGGAAGGGCGAACCAGGCGCCGCGCTCGACGGCGTAGGTCGCCCGCACCTCGAGCTCGAGACGATCCCGGAGGAGAAGGCGCCGGAGGAGGGTCGTGACGCGCGTTTCGGGATCGTGGATGAGCAACCGGGGTGCGGACTCGAGGAGGGCGATCTGGTTCACCTGCACCAAGGGCTGAAACCCGTGGAACAGGGAGTCCGCGCCCACCCCCCACTCGACGGAATCCCGGTTCACGAAGAGGTCGCCGAGCGGTACCGCGGCGTGCCCCCGCCGGAGGAGCTGCTGCACGACGCGATGGAGCGGCAGCGCGTCCAATGCGGCGGGTGAGATCAGATCGCTGGCCAGGCGTAGATACGGTCGGTCCAGGAAGTTCGCCACCTCGGCGCGCACCGTGACCCCGCCGATCGGCATCGCCCAGTCGGCGCCGGTCATGTGGATCGTGTCGTGGGCCTGGCGGAGAACGCTCGTGGCGCGCAGGCGGAGGGGAGCCGCCGAGCGGAGGATGAGCTCGGGGCGGAGATCGGCGTCGGGACCGGTTTCGGGGCCGGTATAGTGATAGACATCCCAGTCACTCTCCCTCCAGCTGCCCCCCAGCCGGAGCCCCACTCCCCCCGCATCGAGCTGGTGCGGCGGGTGGGCGTTCAGCGTCCCGAACTTCACGGGGATCACCAGCGGCGTCGCAACCGGCATCCCGAGGGCTCGCGATGCGACGGCGGGCGGGACCACGAACCGAGCGGGCGGCACGGTGCTCCGCGGGAACCAGCGCTCCTCGGCGAGCGCCAGTCGCGGTGGCACGGCAAGCGGGACGTAGACGAGCGTCGTCCGGAGCCCGGTGAGCCCCAAGCGCGGCACGTCGGGGAGGTAGTAGGTGCCGAGCAGCGCGGGGATGCCGATCTTCCGCTCCTCGACGTCGTCGACCAGCGGATCGTGGAAGTCGCGCGGATTCACGACGTCGGTTGGCGGGACGCCGTCGAGCTTCCCCCAGGCGACCTTCTGGATGCCGATGCGTACGTCGGCGCTACGGAGGTGCAGATCGGCATAGCTCTCGTCCACCTCGACGGCAGGCGAGCGGTTCTGGAAGGTGTGGTTGAAGTTGTACAGTCCGGGGTGCCCGCCCTCGAAGGGACCGCCCGCGCGCGTGCGGAGCTCCAGGTGCGTATGGAGCGCGCGCGTCAGCGTCCCGTCCAGCCGGAGATCGAGGAGGGCCTGAGGGCGCTCGCGCGGGCCTCCCCCCGTGTCAGCGACCGCCCGCCCGTCGAGGTAGCCGCTGACGGCGAGGCGACCGTCGCTCCCGGGCACCTCGAGCGCGGCGGCGGCACCGGGAAAGAGGCACGCACCCAGGGCGATGAGCGCGATTCCGTTGAACCGACGTGACGGGGCCCTTATACTGCCCGCATGCCGCAGCGCGCGCTCGCCAAGGACCTCGACCGGCAGATCGTCACTACCCATCGTCGCTTCGTCAAGGCGATGGATGGCCGGCTCGACGCCATGAGCGTCGAGACCAAGGAGCGCTACTTCGCGGTTCTCGCCTCGCTGGTCGCGAAGCTCGAGACCAACGGCAAGCCGATGCGCGAGATCATGCAGGAGATGATGACCGAAGCGGCGAGCGTGATCCTCCAGGAGCTGCAGGCCTAGAAGGGCGGCGCGAGCCGTTCCCACCCGACCTCCGCGAGCGACCCGAGCGCCATGGCCGCGTCTTATAGCGGGCCGGGGTGAGCCCGGCCAAGGACCGCGCTGGCGCCCGCCGCGGGGCCTCCCTAGAATCCCGACGCCCATGAAAACGACCTTCCGGCCCCGCCTGTTGAACGGGCAGACCGGCGATCCCGCCCTCCTCGTCACCCTGCGCTGGCAGGGGCGCGCCCTGCTGCTCGACCTCGGGCGCATCGACCGGGTGCCCGGGGCGCTCCTCCTGCCCATCGAGGCCGTTTTCGTGTCGCACGCCCACATGGACCACTTCATGGGCTTCGACCAGCTCCTCCGTCTCTTCCTCGCCCGTGACACGACGCTCCGCCTCTACGGGCCCGCGGGCCTGGCGGACTGCGTAGCGGGCAAGCTCGCCGGCTACGTGTGGAACCTGACCGACGAGTACGCCTTCACGATCGAGGTGACCGAGATCGACCCCCGGGAGATGCAGACCTTCCGCTTTCCCGCCCGGCGGCGCTTCGCCCGCGAGCCGCTCGGCGCATCGCGGCCGTTCGCCGGGGTGGTCGTCGCCGACCCGATCGTCACCGTCGAGGCGGCGCCCCTCGACCACCGCATCGTCTCGATGGCGTACGCGGTGAGCGAGCGAACGCACCTGAACGTCCGTCCGGACGCGCTGGCGGCGGCAGGGCTCCGTCCCGGGCAGTGGCTCAACGTGCTCAAGGCCGCCGTGCGGGCGGGCGCGGGAGACGACACGCCGATCGAGGTCGTGCCCGGGGACCTGCGTCCGCTGGCAGCGCTGCGGGACGCCCTCCTCACCGTCACCCCGGGGCAGAAGATCGCCTACGTGGTGGATGCTCTCTTCTCGCCTGCCAACGTCGCCGCCATCGTCCGGCTCGCCGCAGGGGCCGACGTCTTCTTCTGCGAGTCCCCGTTCCTCGACGAGGACCGCGAGCAGGCGACGCGACGCTACCACCTGACGGCGCGTCAGGCCGGCGCCCTGGCGCGGGCCGCGCGCGCCAGGCGCCTCCAGGTCTTCCACTTCTCGCCCCGCTACGAGGGGCGCTATGGCGAGATCGTGGCCGAGGCCGAGGCCGAGTTCTCGGGGCAGGAGGTCGTGTATGGCGGGCTGGAACGCGGAGGTGCGGCACTTTCTTGAGGCCCACCGGGTGGGCCATCTCTCCACCGCCGGGGCCGACGGAGCCCCGCACGTGATTCCGGTCTGCTATGCGGCCGACGCGGAGGCGGTCTACTTCGTCGCGGACGAGAAGCCCAAGCGGCGCCCCGCGCGCGAGCTCCGCCGGCTCCGCAATCTCCGGGAGAACCCGCGCGCCGCCCTCGTCGTGGACGACTACGACGACGACTGGACGCGGCTCGCCTACGTGCTGGTCCGGGGCCCGACGGGGTTCGTGCGCGAGCCCGCTGCGCACGCCGCCATCCTCCGCCTCCTCCGCGTGCGCTACCCGCAGTACACCGCCATGGCGCTCGACGATCCCGAGCGGAACCCGGTGGTACGGATCGAGCCCGCCCGGGTCGCGTTCTGGCGCGCCGCGGGCTGACGCAAACGCAGGTTCCTGGCGACGCGCTCTTGCGCGGCTGCCTCACCTACGCACGCGCAGCATGTTTGCAAGGTCGGGAGCGGACTCGCCCCCCTTCCGCCGATCCGCGCGGACGCTTTGACGGCTGCGCACGCGTCGCGGAACCCGCCTTGGCGGACCTCGCCGCGCTAGCCCCGCAAACAACGGAGAAGACGAGGGAAGCGACAGAAGCACCGTGCCGAACCGTCCCGCGGCCGATCCCCCGCTTCGGTTGCCAGAACGCGCTTGATGAGACCCGTCTTCGTGGCACCGCTTTCGCTACCTCGCCTCCGCCCAGGGGGCTGCACGCCATGATCATCGACCGCGAGACGTTCACCGAATTGGCCGTTCATCTGAAGCTGGCCTCGGACGCCATCCTGAAGACCGCCCGGCACCTCGCGGTTCTTTCAAACGGCGAACCGGAATCCGAAGAGCACTGGGCCGGTACCCTCGACAGCCTGATGTGCATGAACAGCGAGATCACCGTGATGGAGAAGATCCTCCGCGCGCTGATGGAAGCGAACCGCGAGGAAGACGCTTCTCAGATCGCATCGCCCGACAAGAAGTCCGAACCTCTCCCCTCGTAACACTCCCGCCGGCGGAGACGGGGCGGCCGCACCCGTCTCCGCCTTCCCTCCCTTTGAGCCGCGCTCGTCGCCGCTCAGGGTACCCCGCCGTCAGGCGGGCACCCCTTCGATCACGCTGAAGTTGGACGGCGCGCGCGCAGGGACGACCGCCGCCAGCCGGAAGCCCGTCGAGGTGAGGAGTGCCCGGAACTCGGCCTCCGTCCGCTCGCGGCCGCCGCTCACCGCCAGCATGTTGAGGTCGCTCATCACCATCATCCGGTGCGCCGCTGAGCCGTCCACCTTCGCCGGCACGACAGGCTCGATGAGCAGGAGCCTGCCGT
>VBLA01000024.1 GCA_005879245.1 Deltaproteobacteria bacterium | reverse complement strand
CTTCGCCAACGACGAGCAGGCGAAGGCGCTGAACGACCTCGTCGCGGCCGGCAAGGTCGACCCGTGCCTCTCCGAGACGTTCACCTTCGCCCAGATCCCGTACGTGCACCAGCTCATGCACGAGAACCGTCACCCGCCGGGGAACATGGCCTGTCTGGTGAACGCGCCGCGGCCCGGGCTGCGCGAGGTCCCGCGCTAGACCATGCCCATCCAGCGCGTCTATACCACCGTCTACTACGTGGACGACTGGGACACGGCGGTCGCCTTCTACCGCGACACGCTCGGGCTGAAGCCGCTCTCCGTCGAGCAGGGGTGGGCCGAATTCGAGGTCGGCACGGGCGGCCGGATCGCGCTCCACGCGCGCTCGACGGAGCATCATCCCGTTCCGGCGACGCACGTCTCGCTCGAGGTGCGGGACCTCGAGGGCACCGTCGCCGAGCTGAAGCGGAAGGGCGCGCGGGTCGCGGAGCCGGTCCGGCACGAGGAGTTCGGGGCGCTCGCCTCCGTCACGGATCCGTCCGGGAACCTGATCGGCCTCTACGAGCCGAAGTAGGTTCGGGAACCCCCCGTTGCGCCATCGCTTGACGCGCACCCAGCGGGTCGCCCGGCCGCGGGAGGAGGTGTTCGCCTTCTTCAGCGATGCCGCCAATCTGGCGGTGCTCGCTCCCGCCTCGGTCGGATTCCGTCTGCTGACTCCGCTCCCCGTCGGCATATCGGCGGGTACGCTCCTCGACTACCGCCTGCGACTCTTCGGGATTCCCGTCCGCTGGCGCACCCGCATCGAGTTCGTCGAGCCGCCGGCATGCTTCGTCGACGTGCAGCTCGTCGGGCCGTACCGCCGCTGGCGGCACGAGCACACGTTCCGCGACATCCCGGGTGGCACCCTCATTACCGACGCCGTCGACTACGAGCTCCCGCTCGGCGCGCTCGGCACGCTCGCGCACGTGCTCTTCGTGCGCCGGACGCTCGAGCGCATCTTCGACTACCGGCGCGCTCGCGTGGCAGAACTCCTCGGGCCGGAGCTCGACGCCGAGGCGGAAGAACCTACTTGACGCCCAGCCGGGAGGGGGTCTAGCGTCCCCGGCTGTGCGAACATCCGGCCCCGGTGCCCTGTCGATCCCGAGGCAGCTAGCACGGATCGGGTGGCCCGGCATCTGGGTGCTGGCATTCGCGCTCGGAAGCAACGCGCTCGCGACCTGTGGAGACGGCACGCTCGAGCCCGGCGAGCAGTGCGATGACGGGAACACCGCGGACGGCGACTGCTGCTCGGCGCGTTGCCAATTCGAGGCCGCCGGCGCGCCGTGCGGCGAGCGGTTCGACCTCTGCGGTGTGAACGCCTGTGACAGCGCCGGAGACTGTGTCCGGACGGCCAAGCCCGATGGGCTTCCGTGCAACGACGGCAACGCATGCACCCTCGCCGACACCTGCGAGAGCGGCGCATGCGTGGGAGGGCCCCTGGCGCCCTGCGGAGCGGGTCCGGGGGGCTGCAATCCGCAGCTCGGTTGTTCACTCTCCGGCGGGCTCCGTCCCCCGTCGAAACCACGACGAAAGGTCCGGATTACGTGTCAGGACGGCGTCGTCGCCAACCAGCCGATCGATCCTCTCTGCGACGCCGATCAGGTCGCCGATGGCCGCTGCGTCTTCCTCTCCCGCTGTCCGCTCTGTGTCTTCGCGGGATGCGTGGTCTCGTGCTACGCCACACAGCGCGTCTCGCTCGTCCTCCCGGTGGGGAAGCACTACGTCATCGCGCGCCAGGGGGGCCGACCGGCCAAGGTGCTCTACCGCTGCCGCCCGCCGAACCGGGGGTAGTCATCCCCGTCCCCGACTCACCCGCCGAGGAGCTGGCGCGCGATCACCTTCAGCTCGAGGATCGGCTTCACCCCCTCGAAGATCGGGAGCACGAGGGCGTCGACGACGTGACGCGAGATGGGGAACTCCTCGGCGTAGCCCCAGCCGCCGTGCAGGAGCTGCCCTTCCTGCGTCACCCAGACCGCGACGTCGGAGGCGAAGAGCTTGGCCATCGCCGGCTCAAGGGACACCTTCTCGTCGGCGTCCATGGCGAGTGCGGCCGCGTACGTGAGTTGCCGTGCCGCGGCGATGTGGGTCGCCATGCGCCCCAGCTTGTACTGGGTCAGCTGGAACTCGCCGATCGGGAGCCCGAACTGCTTCCGCTCGCTGGCATAGGTGGCCGTCGCCTCGAGCGCGGCCTGGGCGAGCCCGGTGGCACGGCCCCCGGTCTGCAGCCGGCCTGCGGCGAATCCCTGCATCTGGAGGTAGAAGCCCTTCCCCTCGCCGGCCTGCTCGCCGATCAGATTCTCGCCCGGGACGAAGTAGCGCTCGAGGCCGAGCGTGAAGGAGTGCATGCCGCGGTAGCCGGGCGTGGCATCGGCCTTCCCGTGCAACACGCCGCCGTCCGCCTGGCGCATCTCGAATTCGTGGCCGGGGAACGGGTCCTTCGGCACGATGAAGAGCGAGAGGCCGCGGGCGCCGGCGGCCAGGTCGGGGTTCGTGCGCGCCAGGAGCGCGATCACGTTCGCCCGCCCCGCGAACGTACACCACGCCTTGGCCCCCGAGATGCACCAGCCACCCTCCACGCGCTCCGCGCGGCAGCGGACGGACGCGACGTCGGAACCGGTGTCGGGCTCGGTGACCGAGATCGCCACCATGATCTCGCCCGCCGCGATGGGTGGCAGCCATCGCGCCTTCTGCGCCTCCGTACCGCCGTTCAGGAGCGCTTTGGTCAGGATCTCCGGGCGCGTGATGAGACTTCCCGCGGCGGCGAGCGACGCGACCGAGAGCTCCTCGGTCGTGACGATCATCACCAGGTTCCCCATCCCCTGCCCGCCGTACTCCTCCGGCACCGACATGCCGAAGTAGCCGAGCTCGGCCATCTGACGGATGATCGGCTCGGGAACCACCAGGTCCTCGCGGTGGATGCGCTCGGCGAGCGGCGCCACGGCCTTCCGCGCGAACTGGCGCGCGGAGTCGCGCGCGAGGACCGCGGTCTCGGGCTCGAGCCAGGAGTTGTTCGCGCCGCGGGCGCGGATCACCTCGCGCCCGATCTGCCGGAAGCGTCCCTCGTGTTGCGCCGCGCGGATGGCGGCCGCGATCGCCGGCGCACCCAGACTTCCGGCGACCACGCTCTCGGGAACACCGAAGTCCTCGCGGTGGCCCTCGATGCGGGCGCGTAGGCGGTCGGCGACCTCTGCCGCGAAGGCGGCGGCCATGAGGTCCGTGGTCTCGTCGCCCGCTCCTGCCTCCCGACGTTGACGGGCGTATGCTGCCAGCGCCTCCGCCGCGGCCACCTCGGTCGCAGCGTAGGCGAGGCGCTCGGCGTGCACCTGGTGCTCGTCGATCGCCCTCCCCCCCGCGGTCGTCCGCCGTCCCGCCGCGAGTGCCTCCTCGAGGACCGCGCGCGCGGCGGCGACGATGCTGCTCGTCTCCTCGGGCATGGGGGCCTCTACCATCCGCGGCCGGTCGAAGGCCAGCCACATGCCTTGATTGCGGCGACCGGCGACACTATCGTAGCTGCCGTGACCGGGTACGATCTTCTCGCGGCGATGCGCCAGGTCGTCTGACGATGGCGCGCAAGCTCGACGCTCCGCCGGAGGCCGGTCCTGCCACGCGGTCCGGGACCCCCATCCAGCCCCTCTACACGAGCGCGGACCTCGCCGGCTTCGACACCGAGGACGCGCTCGGCCCGCCCGGCCGGTACCCGTTCACGCGCGGGATCTACGAGAGCATGTACCGCGGCAAGCTCTGGACGATGCGGCAGTACGCGGGGATGGGAACGGCGCGCGAGACGAATGAGCGGTTCAAGTATCTCCTCCGCCAGGGGCAGACCGGCCTCTCGGTCGCGCTCGATCTGCCCACCCAGCTCGGCTACGACTCGGACGCCCCCGAGGCGATGGGCGAGGTCGGACGGGTCGGCGTGGCGATCTCCTCGCTCGCCGACATGGAGACGATCTTCGAGGGCATCCCGCTCGGCACGGTCAGCACCTCGTTCACCATCAACGCCACGGCCGCGATCCTCCTCGCCATGTACGAAGCAGTGGCCGAGCGACAGGGGGTGCCACGCGAGCGCATCGCGGGCACGATCCAGAACGACATCCTGAAGGAGTTCGGCGCGCGCGGCGCCTGGGTGCTACCCATCGAGCCCTCGATGCGGCTGGTGGTCGACGCGATCGCCTACTGCACCGAGCATCTCCCGCGCTTCAATCCGATCTCGATCGCGAGCCATTTCCGGGACGCCGGAGCGACCCCCGCCGAGGAGGCCGCCTACACCCTCGCCGACGGCGTCGCCTACGTCGAGGCGTGCCGCGCCCGCGGGCTCGCGATCGACGCCTTCGCTCCGCGCCTGTCCTGGTTCTTCTACACCTACGTCAACTTCTTCGAGGAGATCGCCAAGTATCGCGCCTGCCGGCGTCTGTGGGCTCGGCTGATGCACGAGCGCTTCGGGGCAGCGAACCCCGAGTCGCAGCGCCTGCGCATCGCGGTCGTCTGTGGGGGCCACAGCCTCACCAAGCAGGAGCCGCTCAACAACATCGCCCGGCTCACCATCGAGACGATGGCGGTTGCCCTGGGTGGCGTGCAGTCGGTCTTCACGGCGGCCTACGACGAGGCCTTCGCCATTCCCACCGAGGAGTCGGCGCGGACGAGCCTCCGCATCCAGCAGATCATCGCCTACGAATCCGATGTCGCGCAGACGGCCGATCCGCTTGCCGGCTCGTACTTCGTCGAGGCGCTCACCAACGAGATGGAGGCGAAGATCACCGCCGTCATGGACGAGATCGCCCGGCGCGGGGGCATGGTCGAGTGCCTGAAGCGCGGCTGGGTCCAGCAGCAGATCTCACGTCGCGCCTACGAGTGGGAGCAGCGGGTCGCTCGCGGCGAGCAGAAGATCGTGGGCGTCAACTGCTTTCGCTCGACCGAGGAGCCACAGGACGTCGCGATCTACCAACTCGACTCTCGTCTCGAAGCCGATCAGGTCGAGCGCCTGAAGGCCGTGCGCGGCCGGCGTGACGCGAGCGCGGTCGATGCGGCGCTCGCCGAGCTGCGCCAGGCAGCCGAGGGCACCGAGAACCTGATGGGGCCGATCCGACGCGCCGTGCGCGCCTACGCGACGACCGGCGAGATCATGGGCGTGCTGCGCGCGCGCTTCGGCGAATACCGTCCCCCCACCGATTTCTGATCCGGGTCGTCGTCCGGCTCACGGGGCCACGACGGCGACGTCGACGGGGGCGCTCGAGACGGTTCCGCACAGGCGGGTGCGGACGACGGTTCGCAGGTGGAGGGTCCCCGCGCGCGGCACGCATATCTTGACGTGCTCCGTGAAGATGCCGTCGCCCGCCACCGGGTCACCCTCTTCCCCGTCGTCGCGCAGCTGGCCGACCTTCCGGAAGTCCTCGCCGGCGTCGAGCTCGAGGCTGACCCGATCGATGTCGCAGACGACGGGGACGGCGGCCGACACCGTGAGCGTCCAGTCGCCGTCGGCCGTGACCACGTCGGGGGAAACCATGGGTGGTGAAGCGATCGCCGCCGCGGTCAGGGTGGGAGCTACGGGGTAGGTGGCTCGCGTGAAGCGGACGTCCAAGGAGGCGGTCGGGTAGCCGCCGGCGACGACGGTGAGCCGAGAGACGCCGGTCGAGTCCTCCACGCCGCCCGCGTCATCCAGCACGACGTCGATGCCCGCGGCGCTCGCCACGGAGATCGTCTCGGTCGTGGGGTCGTTGTCCGTGTCGGGCGCGACGATGAGAACGCCGGGCCCCGCGACCAATGTCGCCGTCAGGTCGGGCGGCGGGTCGGTGATGTTGTCGAGCGCGTCGGCGGGAACGAGGTGCACGCTCCGCTGGTCGCCGGGACCATCGTCCGGCAAGTCGAGCGCGCTCAGCTCTTCCCACAGGACGCCGCCCGCGCCGCGCGCGAGCGGGACCTCGTCGTCCAGCGAGAAGGCGGCTGGCGATGAGGGACGCACGAAGCGCAGGCGCGAGAACGACCCCGAGTAGACGGTCGCCCGGTCGATCGTGGGGCTCGAGCCGTCGGTCGGCAACGCGAAGGGCGTGCCGACCAGGGCGTCGCCGACCGGCGGTTCGAAGGCGGGCCGGAGCACGTAGTCGAGCCGCGTCGCGGGGGACGCGGGACCCCAGGCGCCCAGACCCGGGACGACTTGGTAGGGCGCGACGTACGGGAAGAACGGGAGCAGGGTCGCCACCCCGGGTCCGTCGGGCAGGCTGCCGAAGAAGAAGTACGGGTGTAACGCCCCCACGAATGCGACCGCGGTGAGCACGACGTCGAGCCCGCCGGCGGAAGCGGGTGCACCCTTGCGGACGGCTACGGTCCCTCGTGCGACGCCGTTCTGGAAGAATGCCACCTGCCGCCCGACGGGGAAGGTGGCTTCCTGGAGCTCGCGGGCGTTGTCCAGCTTCCCATCGGGATCCGCGTTCGTCGGACCGACGAAGCCGTCGCCGTCGAGATCGGCGAACACCGTCACGACCACCGGGATGCCATCCATCTCCGCGCCGAGGAGTGGGTTGCCCGCGGCCGTCGCCGGATCTCCGTCGGAGGCGACGACGGTGAAGGGGATGGGAGTCCCGCCGAGGACGCGGCGTCCGCCGGCGATGGCGACGACGGGTGACGCTGCCGGCGCGGGGATGGCCGGACCGACCGCCGGGCTGCCCGCGCGGACGACCAGATCGACGTCGCCCACGATCGACGGGTCGGCGGTGAAGCGGCCACCGCCGTGCGGCACCATGAGCGGGACGCCGGGAAGGATCATTCGGGCCTGATCGGTATCGGGATCGATCGGATCGCCGCGCAGAATCGGGAACCCCTGCGCCCCGGCCCGTGCGGGCAGGAGGCCGAGAAGAACGGCACCGGCCAGCACCGTCAGGACGCGTCGTGGTGTCACCCGCCCCATGGAACCGCTCACGGGAGGAGGAAGACGATGGGGTTGGAGACGACCGCGCCGTGCGGGACGGAGGCGAACAGCACGGCGGTGGCACGCCCCGCGGTGAACGTCGCGGGGAGCGTCACGCGTAGCCGGTCGGGGACGAAGGTGACGATCCGGACGTCGTCCGGTGCCTCCGCCCCTTCCAGGTCGAAGGTCGGCAGGTCGTCCAGGTGTCCGG
>VBLA01000023.1 GCA_005879245.1 Deltaproteobacteria bacterium | reverse complement strand
CCGGCGAGCGGTACCCGCGCGTTGGCGCCGTCATCATCAACTTGCGGCGTCCAGCGAAGAAGTTGATCGCCTTCTACAACAGGCGCGGCACGGCCGAGCCGCGGACCAAGGAAGGGAAGCACGCGATCAAGTGGACGCCGCTGGCGCGCGCGTCGTTTCAGGCGAACGCGGCACGGCTCCAGCTGCATGCCTTGGCGTATAACCTCCTCCACACCCTGGCGTTGCCGGGGGAGGTCGAACGGCGGTCGCTGACCAGCCTGTGGGAGCGAGGGGAGCGGACGCGCGCGCCGGCCGGTCGTTGGATCGACCGCCACCTGCGCCTCCTCCAGTGGACGGGGCTGCTTGCCGTCTGCCTCATGTGCCTCTCGCGGCTCGCCGGCTTCGGGCTCTCCGATCCCGACGAGGGGCGCTACGCTGAGATTCCCCGTGAGATGCTGGAGCTGCACGACTGGATCACGCCGCACCTCGGCTACGTCAACTACTTCGAGAAGCCGCCGCTCCTCTACTGGCTCGTCGGCCTGTCGTTACGACTCTTCGGGACGTCGGAGTGGGCCGCCCGGCTGACGCCGGCACTGGCGGCGATCGGCGGCGTCGTCCTGACCCATGCACTCGGCGTCCGCCTGCTCGGCCGGCGAGCCGCGCCGCTCGCGGCCGCCGTGCTGATCACGAGCCCGCTCTACTTCGCGCTGTCGCAGGTGCTCGTGATCGACATGCTGCTGACGCTCTGCATGACCGCGGCGCTGGTCTTCGTCTACCAGACGCGACGCGCCCCCGGGAGGCGCATCTGGCCGCTCGCCGCCGCCGTCGCCGCGGGCCTCGGCGTGCTGGCGAAGGGTCCGGTGGCGCTCGTCCTGCCGGGCCTGATCGGGCTCGCGTTCCTCGGCGCCCGCCGGGACGCCCGGACGCTCGGCGCGCTGCTCGCGCCCTGGCCGATCCTCGTCTTCGCCGCCACCGCGGTGCCGTGGTTCGTCCTCGTCTCGCTCGAGCATCCCGACTTCCCCGGCTTCTTCTTCGTCCGTGAACACCTCTACCGCTTCGCGACCTCCCGGGTCGGTCATCCCGAGCCCTTCTGGTACTACATGCCCGTCGTGGTTGGCGGCTTCTTCCCCTGGACCTTGCTCGTGGCGTTCCTGGCCGCGACCCCGTCGGGCCGCGCGGCCTTCCGGCGGGTGCCCGCCGACGCGAGGCTCCTCCTCTCGCTGTGGGCCGCGGTCGTCATCGTGGCCTTCACGCTGGCGCGCGCGAAGCTGTCGCCCTACGTTCTGCCCGCCTTCCCGGCGCTCGCCCTGCTTACCGGCGGCTGGCTCGATCGGGTGCTCGACGACGACGCGCTCACGCGTCTGACCCTCGGCCGCCTCGCACGCAGCCTCGCGCGCATCGCTGCGTTCGTGCTGCTCATCGGTGTGGCGGTGCGTCTCTTGCCCGCTTCGCTGGCGGCCGAGCTGCACCGCGACTCCGGCACCACGCAGGCGTTCCTCGTCGGCGGCACATGGCTGGCGCTCGTGATGCTCCCGGTGGCCGCCCTGGCCGCCCACCCCCGGTGCTTCGAGCGACTCGGGGGACTCGGCGTCGTCCTCCTACTGGCGGGCGGGATCGCCTGCGGCGAGATGACAGCGGTCGGCGCGCGCAGCACCCTCCACACATCACGCACGCTGGCGGCCGTCGTCCAGCGCTACCGGACACCCGACGACAGTATCATCGTCTACGAAAAGCTCATGCAGGGGCTGCCGTTCTACACCGGGAGCCGGGTGGTCCAGTTCGAGGCCGACGGTCTCTACGACGAACTCCAGTTCGGCGCCTCGCAGGCACCCGACCGCGCCCAGTTCTTCTGGAGCCACATGCTGCGCCTGGCCGAACGGTGGCGATCGGGGCAGCGCACGTTCATCGTCACCGGCGCCGAGTGCGAGCGAGAGCTCGAGGCGTCGCTCGCCCCGGCGCCCCAGGTTCTCGTCAGGGACGGGGACCGCGTGGTGCTCGTCAACTTCCCGGCCCTGCCCGGCCGCTAGAACCGTTGAGGAAGGCCCCTCGAGTTGGAGGTTCAGCAAGCCGGTCACGGCCGTTCGGCCCGCTCAAGTTCGCGATCGCGCAACGGTGGAAGACCTCGTCCGGGGTTTTCCGCAAAGGAGATCTAGAGCGCAAGGGACGGGCGACCGGATCGGGGACGGCGAGAGTCTGATCGGGGCAAGGGCGGGAGCGTGCTCAGCCCACCGCGAGCGGTCGGGGCGCAGGGGGAGGGAAAGCTCTTCGGTAGGTCAGGAACCCACTAAGAGGGTGCTGTAGAGACCGCTCTGCGGTTTGCTCGGATGCCCGCTAGTGCTCGCTATCTCGATTCTTTTCCATTGACGGCTCAGCGAAGGGCGCAGTACGTCACTGGGGATGACCGTCATCCTTGCCCGCACCATGCTCCGGTCGCCTGAGGACTTGGTTATGAACGAGGCAGAACCGCGAGCCGCGCGCAGCCAGGGCCTCCGAGCGAGCAAGGTTCCAGAAGTCATCCTGCTCTTTTGGATCATGAAGATAGCCGCGACCACTTTGGGCGAAACGGCGGGCGACCTCTTATCGATGACACTGAACGTGGGCTACGCCGTCAGCTCGATGATCTTGATCGGACTGTTCCTGCTGACCGTCGTGGTGCAATTGCGCGCCAAGAAATATCATCCGATCCTCTACTGGACCGTCATTCTTTCGACCAGCACGGCTGGCACGACGATGTCGGACTACATGGACCGATCTTTGGGCCTCGGCTACGCCAAGGGGACCCTCATCTTGGTCGGGATTCTCGCCGCGATCTTCTTGATCTGGCGCTTTAGCGCCAATTCGTTCTCGGTGCAAAGTATCAGGACCTTCAAGGTCGAGCTGCTGTACTGGACGGCGATCCTGTTCTCGAACACTCTCGGCACCGCACTCGGTGATTTTTTGGCCGATAGTTCCGGCCTCGGGTTTGCGGGCGGCGCGGCCGTCATTGGTGGCTTGCTGGCGGCGATCGTCTTGGCGGCGTACTTCACGCAGGCTTCGAAGACCCTGCTGTTCTGGATGGCGTTCGTGCTCACGCGCCCGTTTGGCGCGACGATGGGCGATGTGCTGACCAAGCCGCAGGAACGCGGAGGTCTTGGTTTTGGTACTGTCGGCTCATCCGCGATGTTGGGTGCGATCCTTGTGATCTTGGTCGTGTACACGACGTTGAAAAATGCGCCGACCGCAACTGCGGCCGACCACCCTTGACGTTGTCCGCTGCGGACGCGACGGAATCCACGTTATCAGCGGCGCCCGGCGGCTTTCGAGTGCGGAACGCCCACGACGCAGCGGTGGCGCGGTCGGCGGCTTGTTTTTGCGGGTAGTCGCGACAATCCGGCGAAGGTGACGAAACACCCGATCTTGCATCCAGCACCGAGTCGTCACGCAGCGCGGCGTTGCTCACGACGGTGTGGCCGCACGCGCACGGCAGGTCGCGTCCGGCAACGTCGTCGCTGCAGAGTTGCGCCCCGGCCCTCGCCAACGGGAAACCAACGACCGACATCGGCGTGAGCAACGCGCGGAGCTTCATCGACGACCTCCGCTCGGCCCGGAGCGACACCGAGCTGCCGTAGAATGTAGAAAGGACCGCGCGCTAGGCTCACCGCGCGTGTCCGCCCCAGGCAGGTCGGCTGTCAAGGGAAGGTGCGAGTGTTCCCTGCCGCGAGCCCCGACCAAAGCCAGCGAGCGCCGCTCCGCCCCAGTGACAAAACGCCTCACAGGAGGCATGCCCGAGCGCCGGACGGGACCACTTCACTCTTGCTTCATCGATTTTCGACTAGTCCCTAACGGGTTCTCGCAGCCACTGCCGCGGGGTCGCCTTACCCCCATCCGCTGCAACAGATCGTGCATGGTCCGTCCGGGGAAAACTAACGCGAGAGGGGGCCAGAGCGCCACAACATCGGAACCTGACGGCGTTCCCGTCGTGGCGCGTGACCTCGTCGGTCAGGACGGTGAGGAGCATGTCCTGGTAGGGCAGCTTCTGCTGGCGGGCGAGCGTGAGGCGGTCGGGGGGGCGTCCGGGGGGATGAGGGAGAGCGTGAGGCGACGCAGGACGGCGCTGCTCGGCGAGGAAACGGCCGGGCTGTCGCCGACGACGATCACGCGGCTCAGAAGGTAAGAACAATGCTCACTCGCCGTCACCCCTCGCACCCCGTCGCCCTGCTCGCTTCGATCGTAGGGCTCGGCGCGCTGCTCACGTTCATCAACCGCGACTTGCCGATCGTCCGGAACGCCCTTTTGTACGCGCAGATCCACCATCACCTCGTGGAACACGGTATGCGGTTGTGGCAGGTGTGCGGCGACCCCCAGCTTGTGTTCAACAAGGCGTGTGGGTTCCCGGCGCTCGCCGCGCCCCTCATCGATCTGTTCGGGATGAATGTCGGGCTGAAGTGGGCCTCGTGCATCGGTACGGCGCTGTTCGTGTACGCCTGCTTCGTGTTCTTCCGCCGCTTCAACGCCCGGTTCGGCCTGCGCGAGGCCGACCTCCCGCTCGAGCTCCTCGTCTGTTGCCTCAACCCGCTGGTCGCGTACCAGTTCTGGTCGGCGTACCCGGACAGCCTCTCCTTCGCCGGGTTGGTCTTCAGCTTGGTGCTGCTCGATCGGTTGGTCATGGACCGCGACCGCTCGGATCTACGACTCGCCCTCGGGTACCTGGCCGTCTTGCTCGTCTCGCTGATCGTCAAACCCGGAGCGCTGGTGTTCTTCCCGCTGCACGCCGTCTACCTGTGGTGGTACCGCGGTGAAGTGGCGCACGCTTTCGCCGAGCGGCCGCGGCGGATCGTGCTGCTCGCCGCGACCTTCGCCCTGGCGCTCGCGTTCGTGGGCCTCGCCACGATCGGGTGGAACCCGCTCGTCAATCTGCAGGGGAACGAAGGCCAGTACGACGGAGTGGTCGCCTACATGAGGAGCGTGAAGCAGGTCGCCGTCTTTCTCGCGTTGTCCTTCGGCGTGTTGCTGTTCCTCGCGCCGCTGATCCGGGTGCACGCGGGCGACGCACTCTGGTTCGTGCTGATCGTCATCTACGCCCACATCTTCATGGTCTATCCGGGGGCGCCCTACAACGCGCGCTACTACGTCGCCATCCTGCCCCTGGCGACAATGTACGTGGTGCGCGCGTTCCGCGAGCTGTCGTGGGCCGCGCTGCGCCGCACCGCCCTGGCGATGTTCCTGGCCACGAACGCCATCGCCGTGCTCGCGTTCAACGAGCGCACGGCGTTCCGCGGTCTGACTGCGTACCTTCCCCCGTCGTGGTTCGAGGAGTTCACCTACACCGACTGCTTGCGCATGGGAGCGCACCTGACGATGCAGGCGTCGCTTGCCGCGGTGAACGACCAGGTGCCCCCGGGCGCGAAGTGTACTACGTGTCCGCCTACTACTACGGCAGCGGCGGGGAGGGCGTGTATCAGGACGCGGGGCTGCTGCGCGGGAACCTCGAGATCCAGTACGCGAAGGACACGTCCGCGGTCAAGGAGGGCGCGGGCGACTTCTACGTGTTCTTTTCACCACCGGCGCCGCCCCACCCGCGGCCCGGGTTCGAGGAACTGACGCCGCGGCTCTTCCGCGCCAACCCCGGGCTGCTGCCGAAGCGCTCGCGGAAGATCTCCTCGTCGGAGGCAGCGGACAAGGCTCCCGGCGCGACGATGTCGCAGCCGTGACGGGGGCCCGAGGTGGTTGGTAGGTAAATCGAGCGCGAACTCGCCTTCGAGCTCGGCCACAGTCTTTCTCCTGCGCCCCGCGGCGGCCTCGCACCCGAGGTGCGGCTCACGAGCACGTCATCACCCTCGGCGTCCCGCACCTCGGCGAGCTTCGGGTCAACGCCCAGAAGCTGATCGCGCCCGCGCGGCTGCGTGGCAAACCGGGCGCGGCACATGCCGGCCCCCGCTCGTCGCCAAGTTCCCGATGCGCACCGAATTGCCGATGACTTCGAAGCTGGCACGCGGCCTCAAGTTGCGCCCAAGGACCTGGAAGCTTGCGGTCCGGGTGTTTCCGCCTGCTGTGCGCCTTGCTATGCCATTTGCTAGTAGTGTGGATGTTTTTCCTTGACGTCTCGCGGGATGGCGCGGTACGTCATCGCCGATGATCGCCACCCTGACCCGCATATGGCTTGTGCTCCTGCTGCTCGGTCTCTGCCGCCCCGCGGCGGCGGGCCCGACCGACACCCCGCTCCCGACTTTCTCGGACAGCCGGGCCGCGGTGAACGTCTACATCGCCGCAGGCGTGATCAAGAACAACAACCTGGAGACCGACGTCGTCTGCACCAACGTCGACACGGTCGCGGTGGACATCGGTCTCGAGGTCTTCGACGAGACCGGCGCCCTGCGGAACTCCATCGCCGCCGGCTCGGGCGCCTCCCTCAACGTCGGCGTGGGCAAGACGGTGACGGTCGGCACGGCCGGCACCGCCG
>VBLA01000081.1:8788-10733 GCA_005879245.1 Deltaproteobacteria bacterium | reverse complement strand
TCACCGTGCGCGTGTACTTCGCCGACTCGGAGGAGAGCGCCCGCTTGCAGAGCAGGGGGTCAGCTGACGCACTCCGCGGGCTCCCGACCGCGAGCGGGGCACTTGCCGTCACGACGAGCAGGACCAAGGTGAGGTGTCGATGGCGGCTCAGATTCATTTGGCTCCCCCGTTGTGAGCTGTGTGTGTACGAGCCAGGCTGCTGGAGTTGCAACGCAAAAAAAAACGCCGGAGATCCGGTATTCGAGCGGAAAACAGCGGGGAACGACGAGGTGATGCGGGAGTCGTCGCGACGCGCCAGGGACGCCACGCGGGGAAGCGTGGCGTCCTGGAAGACGCGTCCGAAGGCTAGGGGATGTTGACGGTCGTCGTCCCGCTTATCGAGAGTGCACCGGGACCCGGGAGGCCCACTGCGCCGTCGACCAGCGAGCTGCCCGAGGCCGGGATGCAGAAAGTGGCACCCAGGGCCGTCGTGAAGGTCCCGAGACCGGCAAGAGTGAGGGGTTGTCCCACCTCCCGGATGAGCCGGGCGCCAGCCAATCCGAAGGCGCCGGCCGTCGTCTGGGCGCGACAGAAGGCGCCGTTCGGAGCGGGCAGCATGCTGGTGCCGGTCGTGGCCGGCACCAGACTGACCGGCAGCGTCCCGATGAACTGAGAGCTCTGCGGGGGACACTCGAGCGTCGTGCCCTTCGTGCCGACGCCCGTGCAGGGCATGCCGGCGCGCTCGCCGGCCGTACAGCTGCCACTGTCGCAGCGCGGGCACGGAGATGCCGCGTTGCCGGTGAGATAGAGGCGCGAAGAGAGGGCAACAGCGAGCGTGGTGCTCATGGCGGTCAAGTCTGCGACGCCGCACGCGTCGGTCCGCAGCGCGTTCGCGATGCAGATCGACAAAGCCCCGTTGGACACCGGCGTGGGCGGGCCGAAGAAGCAGTTGGCGTCGAGGGCGCAGCTGCTGGGAATGCCTCCACAGTCGGCGTCCAAGGTGCACGACGCGCCGGGGTTCGCATTCACGCAGTGCATGGCGGGGCCGGCGCCCTTGGTGCAGTCCGCGGGGCCCGTGCCGTCACTCCCGCCGAGGGTGAGGGTCGAGCCCGAGGTACCCGTGATCGCGAGGATCGAGGTGAATCCGTCGGGCAGAGCCACCCCGGCCATGCTGGCCGACCCGGAGTAAAGACAACCGAGGCCGAGATCGGCGAGCTTCATCCCGTTGCCATCATCGACCTCACCGGAGAACTGCGGGTCCGCCGGCGGCGAGAAGCTGGCACCGCCGCAGTTCGCGGTGCCCGGAGACCCGGTGAAGGCGATCTGGCCGATCATCGCCGGCACCGCGGGAGCCGGGCAGAAGTCCGGCGGCGTCGTCGGGCTGCAGTCCTGGGGATAGGGAACGAGGGCCGAGACGCCCAGGTCGGCCATGCAGTCGGACGCGAAGGTCGCGTCGCAGTCGACGCAGGTGACCACGCCCGACATGTCGGTGATCGTCGCGCTGCAGCTCCCGTCGCTGGGGGCGGTCACGTCGCTGCACTGGGCCGCGAACCCGACCTGCCCGAGCGCGAGGTCGTCGCCCCCGCCGCACTGGTGGTCCGCCCCGCCGCACGCGCGACAGATGCGCGACACCTTGCTCTCCTCGGCGTGGGCGATGCGCGTCACCGCCTTGCCGTCACCCGGGTCGGGGCAGGCGTTGCTGTGGTGTCCTTTCAGGCGGCCGTCCCAGCACTTCTGCAGGGCCTTCAGCCGGTCGAGGAAGAACTTCGTGCTCGCCTGGCCGATCGAGCGCTGACAGAAGTTCTCCGGCGAGTCCGTGCCGAACTGCGCCGAGTTGAGGCTGCCGTAGTCGAGGGCGACCGTCTGGCCGGCCGCAGCCTGCCCGACGCAGGCGAGGCAGGTCACGATGTCGCCGCAGTTACCGATCGCGTTGCCGCACGAGGCGCCCTTGAGGCCGGGACAGGTG
>VBLA01000081.1:0-8720 GCA_005879245.1 Deltaproteobacteria bacterium | reverse complement strand
GAGGGCGAGGGTGGCCGAGCGCGTGAACTTCGCCGACTCCGACGAGAGCGCCCGCTCGCAGAGCACGGGATCGGCCTGGGCGGCCCGCGGGCCCATGACCGGGACGAGCGCGCCCGCCGTCACGGCGAGGGCGAGCAGGGCGAGGCGCGGGCGGCGACGGCAATTCATCTGTTCTCCTGTTCTGATGCGTGCTGGGTGGCCGCGGGCGCGACGACGGACGTTAAGGGGCGCGCGGTCGCACTTGCAACGGGAAACTTGCCGGAAATCCGGTATTTCTGGAGGAAAAAAGCGGGGACCGACGCGAGGGCGCATCCAGGGGTCTCGTCGCCGCCTGCTGGACCGCCAGGCACGCCCGGACTAAGGGAGGGCGCGCGATGCCACAGCGGCCGACGTTGCTGGGCGCTCGCGGCGTGGTGGCGAGCGAGCACTACCTCTCGGCGGAGGCGGGGCTCCGCATCCTGCATGCCGGGGGCAACGCGTTCGACGCGGCGATAGCTGCGACGCTCGCCGAAGGCGTCGTCAACCCGCACATGCACACCTTCGGGGGCGAGCTGTCGGCGCTGGTCTACACCGCCCACGATCGGCGCGTCTTCGCGGTGAACGGCGACACCGTCGCGCCGCGTGCCGCGACCATCGAGTGGTTCCGCGCCCACGGCCTCTCCCTCATCCCGATGACGGGCCTGCTCCCTGCCGGGCCGCCCGCCATACCGCACGCCCTCCTGATGGTCCTGGCGCGCTTCGGGACGCTCAGCTTCGCCGCGGTGGTGACGCCGGCGCTCGAGCTGGCCGAAGGGGGCTTCCCCCTCCACCCCGCGCTCCACGGGCCGGCGCCGGAACACCTCCTCGGCGACTTCTCGCTCACGGGCAGCGCCCACGTCTTCCGCGAAACCTGGCCGTCCTCGGGCGCCATCTACCTGCCGGGCGGCCGTCTCCCCGAGGTGGGAGAGCTGGTGAAGAACCCCGACCTCGGTCGTACCTTCCGGCGTCTGATCGCGGCCGAGGAGCGCGCCGCGGGGCAGGGGCGGCGCGACGGCATCGCGGCGGCGGTCGACGCCTTCTATCGGGGGGAGATCGCCGACCTCATCGCGGCGCACGCGGTCGCGCACGGCGGGCTCCTCGCCCGTGAAGACCTGCACGCATATCGGAGCCGGATCGAGCCGCCCGTTGCTCTCGACTATCACGGCTGGACCGTCCACAAGTGCGGTCCCTGGAGCCAGGGCCCCGTCTTCCTCCAGCAGCTCGGGTTGCTCGCGGGCTTCGAGCTCCGGGCCCTCGAGCACGACGGCGCGGAATACGTGCACCTGCTCGCCGAGGCGGCGAAGCTCGCCTTCGCGGACCGCGAGCAGTACTATGGCGATCCCGACTTCACGGACGTGCCGCTCGCGGGGCTCCTCTCCGAGCCGTATGCGGCCGCGCGTCGCGCTCTCATCGACCCCCGTCGGGCCTCGCTGGCGCAGCGACCGGGCGATCCCCGCGGCGGGCGCGCCCTCCTCACCGATGCGGAGGTCTTCGCGGCGCGCGACTGGGGACGGGGCACGGTGTATGTCGCGGTCGTGGACCGGGCGCGCAACATGGCGTCCTTCACGCCGAGCGGGGGCTGGATCCCGACCTCGCCCGTGATCGAGGGGCTGGGTTTTCCGCTGGGTACACGCGTGCAGACCTTCTACCTCGATCCGCATCATCCGAACGCCCTCGTGCCCGGAAAGCACCCGCGCACGACGCTCACGCCGACCCTCGTGCTCCGGAACGGCGCGCCCGCCATGGTGCTCGGGACGCAGGGCGGCGACCAGCAGGATCAGTGGACGCTGCAGGTGTTCCTGAACCTGGTCGAGTTCGGCATGGAGGTGCAGGAGGCGATCGAAGCGCCCCGCTTCTCCTCTGTCCACTTCCCCTCGAGCTTCTTCCCCCATCACGCGACGCCGGGCGGACTCCGCGTCGAGGGCCGCATTCCCGCGGCCGTGCGCGACGCTCTCGGCGCGCGCGGCCACACGATCGAGGTGGAGGACGACTGGGTCGCCGGCGACGTGCTCTGCATCCGCGTCGACGCCGCGCGCGGCGTGCTTCGCGCCGGGGCCGATCCCCGTGGCGAGGTGAGCGGTCGCATGCCGTCGTACGCGATCGCCTGGTAGGGCGGTCTCGGGCGGTTAGCAGGATGCGGAAGAACGGAAGACGTGGCGTTCGAGGACGGGGAGCGGGGCGCGGGGCACCCCCGCTCGCCTTCGGTTCGGTCGCGCTCCACGACGCGACGGAGCTCGAAGGTCGCGGACGCGACCTCACAGGCGGCGCTCGGGGGTGCCCCGCGCCCCGCTCCCCGTATGTGACGGCGATCCGTTTTTCAGCAGCCTGCTGGGGCGTCGATCGTGCTCCGTAAGCTCGCGCTCGCCGTGGTCTCGTTCGCCGTCACGCTGGGGGTGCTCGAGATGGGCGTCCGCCTCGCCCACCTCGAGGTGAACGATCACGTGAACGAGATGCGGAAGTACGGACTTCTCCTGGTGCGCGATCCGGCCGGCTACTTCCGTCATCCGCCGGGCGCGAGCGCCGTGCTCCAGCGGGTGACGATGCGATTCAACTCCCTCGGCATGCGCGGTGAGGAGCCGCGCTCGCCGAAGCCTCCCGGAACGTTTCGCATCCTCTGCCTGGGCGACTCGGTGACCCTCGGGCCGGGCGTGCCCGAGGATGCGATCTACCCGTCGCGGCTTCGCGCCCTCCTCGGCGACGACCAGCAGGACGTGGTCGCCGCCGGTGTGGGGGGCTGGAACACCGTCGAGGAGGAGCGCTTCCTCGCCGCCAACATCGAGCGGCTGGAGCCCGATCTCGTCGTGCTCCTGTACGTGACCAACGACAACGAGCCGATCGAGCCCTGGCGCCGCGGCGAGCAGCCGCCCGAGAGCCGCGGGGTGGCCCTTTACCGCGCGCTGGTCCTCCACAGCTGCCTCTTCGAATGGGCGGCGTTCACCTACACGCGCCTCCAGGGGGTCGACTGGGCGGGGCTCCGGGTCGTGCACCGCTGGAACGAGAAGCGTCGCGCCGCCGGTCCTCCCTTTTCCCCGACCGAGCCCGGCTGGCTCGAGAGTCGCGCCGCGCTCGGCCGCCTGCTCGTGCTGACGCGCGCGCACGGGGCGCGGCTCGCCATCTTTCTCTACAACCTCGACGACTGGCCGCCGGCGCCCGCCGCGCGCGAGCGCCTCGAGGAGTTCGGGCGGGAGACCGGGGTGCCCGTCTTCGACACCAAGCCGTTCTTCGCCGGGCCGTCGCCCTCGACGCTCGTCAACGTGCCGATCGTCGATCCTCATCCGAACGGGGAGGGGCACGCCCTCCTGGCGGCGGGAATCGCGCGCACGCTCCGTGCGGCGCGGTTGCTCGTGCCGTCACCGAGCGCCGCCGGCAACTAGAAACCCGCCCGCGGGCGGCAGAGTGGCGTAGAGCCGCGCGCTGGCGAGCCCCGCGGGGCTCCGTTAAGGTGCGCGTCCGTGCCGCGCACGGTCGTCGTCATCCCGACCTACAACGAGCGGGAGAACGTCGCGAAGCTCGTCCCCGCCGTGCGTGCGGCGGCCGACTGCGACGTCCTGGTCGTCGACGACGACTCGCCCGATGGCACGGCGGCGGCGGTCGAGGCGCTCGCCGCCGCCGACCCGCGCGTGCACCTCGTCAACCACCGTCCCCGCCTCGGCATCGGCCCGGCCTACAAGGAGGGCTTCCGGAGAGCGTTCGCGCTCGCGCCCGACTTCATCGTGCAGATGGACGCGGACCTCTCGCATCCCGCGGAGATGCTCCCCGAGCTCCTGGCGCTCGGCACCACCCACGACCTCGTGCTCGGCTCGCGCTACCTGCGCGGTATCACCGTGGTCAACTGGCCGATCGAGCGGCTCCTCATCAGCTACTTCGGCAACTGGTACGTGCGGACGGTGACCGGGATGCCGGTACGCGACGCCACCGGCGGGTTCAAATGCTGGCGGCGTGAGGCGCTCGCGGCGATCGCCCCCGAGCGCGTGCGCTCCAACGGCTACGCCTTCCAGATCGAGACCACCTACCGGGCGTGGCGGCGCGGGCTCGCCATCAGCGAGGTGCCGATCCTCTTCGTGGATCGGGTGGCGGGGGAGTCCAAGATGACCCGGCGCGTCGGCCTCGAGGCGCTCTGGATCGTCTGGTGGCTCAAGCTCGCCTACCGGCTCGGGCGCCTGTGAGCCGCCGGCTCGCCCCGCTCGCGGTGGCCGCCGTGGCGGCGGCCTACTTCGCGAGCTTTCTCACCTACGGGATCAACCTCGAGGACGAGGGGTTGATCCTCTACCAGATCGCCCGCACGGCGCACGGCGAGGTGCCGTACTTCGACTTCCACACCGGCTACACCCCCGGCGTGTTCTACCTGAACGCGGCGCTCTTCCGCCTCTTCGGCGAGTCGCTGGTGCCGATCCGCGTCCTCCTGGTGGCCGTCAACGCGACCCTCGTCGGGCTGCTCTACGCCCTCGTCCGGCCGCTCGCCGGGAGCGCGCTCGCCGCCGCCGCCGCGCTCGGCTACGCGGCGTTCCTGCCCTTCTTCGTGGGCCAGTTCGCGTCCTTCAATATCCCGTATCCCTCCTGGTATGCGGGCCTCGCCTTCCTCGCCGTCGAGAAGGCCTTCGATCGCTACCTCGTGCGGGGTGGCGGAACGTGGCTCGTGGTCGCCGGCTTCCTCGCCGGGGTCGCCTTCACCATGAAGCCCAACGCGGGCGTGCTCGCGGTGCTGGCCTGCGGGCTCGGCCTCGCACTCGTCGCGGCCGGAGAGGGCGATCCGGACCGCGGCTCCGCACGGCTGCTGCTCGTCCTCGCCGCGCTCTTTCTCCTCGCCACCTTCGACTTCGACCTGGTCGAGTACGAGGCGCCGATGCTCCTCGGCGCGCCATTCTTCCTCATCGTCGGCCGCCTCGTCTGGGCCCGGGCGCGCGAGTCCCACGGCCTCCGGCTCTGGAGGGCGGTCGGGCTCGTCGCCCTCGGCGCGGCCCTCCCGACCGGGCCCTGGCTCGTCTACTTCGTCCTCCGCCTCGGCCCCCGGCTCTTCGTGCGCGAGGTGCTGCTGGTCGGCTCGGGCGCCGAGCGCATCTATGCGACGCCCTATCCGCTCCCGGTGGGCTTCCCGCACGTCTGGCCGCTCCTCGCCGCGGCCGCCGTGGTCGTGATCGGCGCCCTCGGCCTCGCCGCGGAGCGCCGGCGGATCCGTCACCGCTCGGCCGTCGTGTGGGTCGCGGGTGGCGCGGCGGCGCTGGTGGGGCTCGCGTTCCTCCGCTTCCGGATGCCCGAGGGCGTGACGTCGTCGATCGTCTGGCAGGCGCAGCACGTGGGCTTCTATGCGGCGCCGCCACTCGGGGTGGCGGTCGCGGCGGTGTGCCTGGGGCGGTGGCGCGGCGCGGGCGGTCGCTTCGGGGTCGGGGAACGTCGGCTCCTCGGAGCCCTCGTCTTCGCCCTCTGCATGTACCTGATGCTCTATCCCCGCATCGACACGATGCACCTCATCATCGCGCTACCCGCGATGCTCGTCGTCGCGGCGGCGGCGGCCGCGCGGCTGGCACGCGCCTGGGCCGCGGTCCTGCGTCTGCCCGAGCGCGTCCCGCGGGTCATCCTTGCCGGCGGGGCGGGCGCTCTCGCGCTCACGGCCGCGCTGCCGAACTACGCCGGGCTCCTCGGTGGACACGGTCGGCCGCCAGCGACCCTCGCCAGCGCCCGCGCGCCGATCCACGTCGAGGCGGGTCGAGGTGAGGACGTGCGGGCGCTGAACGCGGTCCTCGACCATCTCCGCGACCGGCTCCCCCCGGGCGCCCCCGTGTTCACGTTCCCGGCTCTCGCCCTCGTCCCCTACGCGCTCGATCGGCCGACTCCGACCGCCCACGACTACTTCTTCCCCGGGCGTCCCGATCACCGCCCCGAGGCCGAGGTGATGCGGACGCTCGAGGCGGTGCGGCCGCCCTACCTCGTCACGCTCAACCGCCGGCTGGGATTCTTCTCCGAGTCCCCCATGTACTACTTCCTGCTGCGCGCCTACGTGCGGAGCCATTACGTGCTCGAGGCGCGCTTCGGGCGCTACGACGTGCTCCGCCGCGACGGTCGCGGCGGAGCGGTGGTGGAGGACGACCTCGAGCCGACCGTCGCGGACGATCCGGTGGCCGTCTTCGCTGCGCTCGCCGACCCCGACCGCCACATCCGACGTGCGGCCTTGCGGGTGTTCCTCGCCCACGCCCACACCGCCGCCGGCGTCACCGCCCTGGCCGCGGCGTGGGCCCCGGACGAGGCTCGCCAGCTCCTCCTCGTCCGGAATCTCGGCGAGGCCGGCGACGAGCGTGCCGTCGACTATCTCGTCGGCACGGTCGACACCGCCGGGACGCGGCTCCGGGCCGAGGCGGCCGGTGCGCTCACCTACCTGGCACTCCGCGGGACGTCCGACCGCTACCTCTTCACCGACGTCCCGCAGGTGCCGCCCCGTGCCCTCGTCCCGGAGCGTGCCGTGCCGCTCGAGCGGTTGCGCAGCTGGATGGCCGACTACCGCCAGCGTCGGCTGATCGGCATCTACGCGGCGCGCGCGCTCGGCGAAGCGGGCGATGGGGCCGCGGTGCCGGTACTCGAGCAGGTGCTGGTGGCGGAACGGCAACGGCCCTACCTCCAGGTGCCGGCCGCGGAAGCGCTCGTCGGCCTCGGCCGGCTGGAGCACCTCTGCAGCCTGGTCGGACTCCTGGGCGAGCTCAAGCACGACGTGCAGGACTGGGTGCCGAGCTTCCTGATCGATGCCGCATCGGCCCACCCGGCGGAGCTGGCCGCGTGCCTGCGCGAGGGGCTGGTGCATGGCGCGCCCCTCGCGCGGGAGGCGTGTGCCTGGGTGGCGGGCGCGGCCGGCCTTGACGCGCTCTCGCCCGACCTGCGGCAGGCGCTCGCGGATCCCGAGACGAGCGTGCGCGTCGCCGCCGTGTGGTCGCTCGGCGCGCTGCACGACGAGGCGTCGCGCCCTGCGCTCGCCCGCCTGGCCGACGATCCGGATGCGGAAATGCGCGCCTTCGCGCACGAGGCGCTCGGGCGCCTGGATGGCGTCCGCTCGTGAGCACGACGGCCTTCACGGGCGAGCGCCTGCCCGCTGCCGACCCCGAGTTCGTGGTGGATCGCGAGCGTCACCTGGCGGCCTATCGCTTCGCGTGCACGCACGCGGCGGGACGGACCGTGCTCGACGTGGGCTGCGGCGAGGGCTACGGCGCCGCGCTCCTGGCAGACGTGGCCCGGCGCGTGCTCGCCATCGACCGTCCCGAGGCGATCACGGCCGCGGCGGGTCACTATCCGCGTGCCGCGCTCGAGTTCCGGGCGCTCGACGTCGGACGGCTCGCGGCGCTGGGCGAACGGTTCGAGGTGGTGGTGAGCTTCCAGGTGATCGAGCATCTGCCGGATCCGGCCGGCTTCCTCGCGGCGCTCGCCGCGTGCTGCGCTCCGGGCGGCCTCGTCATCGTGACCACGCCGAACCGGCTCATGTCGGTGTCGGAGAACCCCTACCACCTGCGCGAGTGGACGGCCGCCGAGCTGCTCGCCCTCGCTCTCCCCGTGCTCCCCACCGTCCGCGTGCTCGGCGTGCACGGCTCGGAGCGCGTGCTCGCCTACGAGCGGGCGCGCGGCGAGGCGGTCGCGCGCATTCTCCGCCTCGATCCGCTCCGGCTCCGGCGTCTCCTGCCGGCCGTCGTCGTCGGACGGGTCTTTCCCCGGCTGGCGCGCCTCGTCCGTCGACGGCTGGGGGCGGCCCGTACGCTGCCCGAGGTCACCGCCGCGGACTTCAGTGTGCGGCCGGACGCGCTCGAGCGGGCGCTCGACCTCGTCCTCGTCGCGCCTCGCTGAAGTCTACTCGACGTAGCCGAGCGCGCGCAGACGACGACGCGCTGCCTCGTCGAGCGCGGGCGCGACCGCGCCCGTGCGCTCGTCGGGGAAACGCCAGAGGAAGATGCTGACCGGCTCGCTCCCGTGCGCGCCGAAGCTGGGTGTGGCACCGGCGAGGAGCGGGGACTCCTCTCTTTCGCCCCCGAAGAGCGAGGCGGGAACGCGCCGGTAGACGAAGGGCGAGCTCGCCGGATGGCTCGCGCCGTCGGCCAGGTAGATCGCCGGCGGCGGGAGATCCCGTCCGTCCACCCGCGCGCGGACCTCGAAGGCGGGCAGCGGGCCGAGCGGACGGGCGGGTCCCCGGTCGAAGCGGATGCCGACCGGGTGGGCACCGACCTGTCCCGTCCAGCGGAGCGTGCGCCCGTCCGGGCCGAGCACGAGGCGGTCCCCGTCCTCGAGGTCGACGCGGTCCGGGTCGGCGAGCGTGCCGGTGTTGCTCGCCGTGACAGCCAGGTCGATCTCGTGCCCTCTGCCGTCCCGCGCCACGGCGCGTACCTGGACGCCCGTCTCGCGGAGCGGCTGACGATGGGCGTCCATCGCATCACGCAGCGGGCGGGTGACCTCCGCCAGCGCGGCCTCGGCTGCGAGGTCGCGGGTTTCGCCCGGGTCGCTGGCGAGGTCGTAGAGCTCCTCGCGACCTGTCTCGATGGTGCGGATGAGCTTGTAGCGGGGCGTCCGGAGCGCGAAGCGGTACGGAAACTCGAGGTTGGCGGCGCGCGCGAAGAGCTCTCCCGGCGGCGACGTGTCGTGAGCGATCAGGGGCAGCAGGCTCACGCCCTCGAACTCCGGGAAGGCAGGGAGCCCGAGCACGTCGCAGATGGTCGGCACGATGTCGATCGACCGGA
>VBLA01000556.1 GCA_005879245.1 Deltaproteobacteria bacterium | reverse complement strand
CGGGCCGCACCGTGCTTAGCGAGGAACCGTCCCCATGGCGGCGCACCTCGAGCTCCCCGCTGACCATCCGCACGTGGCCGTCGTCACCATCGACCGCCCCGCGCAGGCGAACTCGCTCGATCCGCCCACGCTCCGCGACCTCGCGGCAGCCTGGGGCCGCATTGCCGGCGATCCGGAGATCCGCTGCGCGGTGCTGACCGGCGCCGGCGACCGGATCTTCTGCGCCGGCATGGACATGCAGACCACGATCCCCGCCGCGCAACGCTTCGCGCGCGGGGAGCGCATCGACGACGAGAGCTTCGAGGGGCTGCGCAGCGTCGCGACGGCGCTGCTCGCCGGCTTCGACCTCACCACACCGCTCGTCTGCGCCGTGAACGGTCATGCGCGCGCCGGCGGCTTCGACCTCATGCTCGCTTCCGAGATCCGCTACGCCGTGCCGCACGCCACCTTCGCGCTGGAGGAAGTGGCGCTCGGCCTCTATCCGACGGGCAACGCCACCGTGTTGCTACCGCGGCAGACGACGGCCCTCGCCACCGCCGACGCGATCGCGGCGAACGCCCCGCTCGCGGTGCGCACCACCCGCCGCGGCGTGCGCGAGGTCCTGAGTCTGTCGCTGGCCGATGCCTACCGCCGTCAGGAGGAGCTGGGGGCGCCGCTCCGCCGGACCGAGGATGCGCGCGAGGCGCAACGCGCCTTCGTCGAGAAGCGACGACCGGTGTGGAAGGGCAAGTAAGTCCGCGCGGAGCGCGGGAGGGGCCCGGTCGGCCCCTCCCTCCTGAGGACCACGCTACGGGATCAGCTGCGCCTGTCCGGGCAGCGCCACGGCGCCCGGACCGGGGAGGTCAGCCGCCGGGTCCACGGTGGTGTTGAACGACGGCGGGATGCAGAACACGCTTACCAGGGTGGAACTGTGCGGCGCTTGGTCGGCGATGCACACCCCCGCCGGCGACCCGCCCTCGGTGATCGTCCGCGCCGGGCCTTGCCCGAAGGCGCCCGGGTTCCGCTGCCGGCACTTGGGGAAGGTCGGGTTCGTGCACTGGGCGTCCGCGGTGCACGGTATGGCGGGCGGGCCCTGGAAGGTCGGGGCGAACTGCTGGCCGCAGAACCCGCAGAAGACGAACGGCTGCGCGCTCAGATCCTGGGAGGTCTTGCTCTGCGATCCCGTCGAGAGGTTGAACGGGATCGGCAGGGCGCCGATGTTGGCCGTCGCGGCCGGCGGGCAGTCGTGGCTCGTCGGGAAGGCGGCTCCCAGCGACGCCGAGTTGCCGGGCGTGCAGGGCTGGCCCGCATTCGGCCCCGCCTGGCAGGTCGTCGGCGTCCCAGCACAACGCGGACACGGGATGAGCCCATCGGTAGGGCCGGTCAGGTAGATGTCGGAGGCCAGCGGGATGTTGATGCTCGAGGTGCCGGTGCTGCAGGTCCCCGACCCGCTCGCGCTCGTCGTCACGCGGTTGACCACGCAGGTGCTGGTGGCCGGGCTGTTGGCGTTCGGGATCGGGAGGGGCGCGCCGAAGAGACACCCGGTAATCGCCCCGCTGGGGCCTGGCGTCGGGTACTCGGGGTTGACGACCCCCGCCGAGGTGCAGAAGCGGTTCTCATGGCCGGCGGGCACGCCGGGCTTGCCCGTGACGTCGGCGGTCGTGGTCGCTACCAGGCTGAAGGTGCCGGCGGTGCTGTTGCAGCTCGTGATCTTGGTGAAGGAGGCGCCCTGATCGGGGATGGTCGACGGCAGCGGGACCCCGACCCCGGAGCCGCCGAAGTAGAGGCCGCCGGCGGTGAGGCTCAGCAGCGTCGCCCCCGTGTCGTCCTTCACCGTGCCGGTCACGGTGCTGCTGCTCGGCGTGCCGGTCGTGAACTTCAGCAGCGTCGACGTGCAGCAGTTGCAGCCGAGCGTCGTGCTGGTCGAACTCGAGGTGCTGGTCGAGGTCGACGTGCTGGTCGACGTCGAGGTCGTGCGCGAGGTGCTGGTGCTGGTCGACGTGCTGGTCGAGGTCGTCCGCGAGGTGCTCGTGCTGGTCGAGGTGCTGGTGGTGGTCACGACCGCGCTGCTGGACGTACTGCTCGAGGTGGTCGTCGACGTGGTCCGCGAGGTGCTGGTACTGCTCGAGGTGCTGGTCGTGGTGGTCCTCGACGTGCTCGTGCTGCTCGAGGAGCTGGTGGTCGTCACCGGGCTGCTCGTCGAGGTGCTGCTCGAGGAGCTGGTGGTCGTCACCGGGCTGCTCGTCGAGGTGGTGCTCGAGGAGCTGGTGGTCGTCACGGGGCTGCTTGTCGAGGTGCTGCTCGATACGCTGGTCGAGGTCGTGCTGGAGGTGCTGGTCGTGGGTCGGCTGGATGAGGTCGTGGAGATGGAGCTGCTCGAGGTCGTCGTGGCCGGTACCGAGGAGCTAGTGGTCGCCACCGTGCTGGTCGTGGTGGTCGGCGGCGGCGGAGTGGTCGTCGTCGTGCTGCCGGCGGGGACGCAGCCCC
>VBLA01000555.1:1936-3171 GCA_005879245.1 Deltaproteobacteria bacterium | reverse complement strand
GGCGATAGCCGGTTCGTCCCCCGCGCAGGGTACTTACGACACCCTTCACGAGGTGCCGCCAACGCACCAGCGGGGCGGACTTCGGTCAGCGACCGACCCGGATCATGACTGAAAATGGATCGCCGGCCGGGATGTGCATCAGCGACGGGGCTTGTGTGTCGCCGATGCGGCACACGCGGCCAACGTGTCACAAGATGGCACCTCCGGCCGCCGTCTGGTTAGTCGCCACTGCGCGGGTAGTCGCGGTGGTACGACTGCTGCAAGGCTCCCCGTGATCGCAAAACCCGCAGGGAGGTTCGGAACATGAGATCGATGATCGCGTTGACCGCGGCCGTGCTGCTCGCCGTGGCAAGTGGCCCAGCCCGAGCTGGGAATACGTGTCATGGACCGAGCTGCGCGCACGGCGGTCCCGGATCGGGGCCAGGGGGCTCGCCCGGGGCTGGGCACCAGGGGGGAACGCCGGGACCCGGCCATGGCCCCGGGGGCAGAGGGCCGGCTGCGTGCGACGCGGCCCGTTGCTTGGTGGAGTCAGCCGTCGATGAAAGCTGTCCCTGCGAGACGGCGACCAACCATGGCAACTACGTGAAGTGCGTCGTGCGCACGCTGGGGCCGTTGGCCGCTCAGGCGGCGGTTCCCCACTCGTGTGTCGGGCGGATCATCCGCTGCGCGGCGCGATCCACCTGCGGCAAGCCGGGCGCGGTGACCTGCCAGACGCCACAGGGGACCTGCGATCCCGCGAGCGGCACCTGCACCAATGACCCGAGCGTGAGTTGCAGCGCGGACAGTGATTGCGGCACTGGGTGTAGCATCGCCTCCTCGGCCGAGAGCTGCCAGACGGCGGGCGGGACCGTGGGCACGGGCACCACCTGCTGCGCCGCCTGCACCACGACGACGACGAGCGTCACGACGACTACGACGACCACGCTAACGCCGTGACGCCGAGGGGGAGAGCGTCGTGGCTGCTCCCCTCTTCCCGTAGGCGAGTAATGCGCCAACAGGGCGCGGCCTACGACGGGCCGCGCCTGAGCGTCAATCGCCGGCTCGCTGTAAGCGGTGAACAACAGGATGGCGCGGTTGTAGACGACGATCTCGACGACGCCCTCGTCGTGCTCGATGCGAACCCCGACGAGCCCGTTAGCGCTTGGCAGGTTCGAGCACGATGACCGGGATGCGGCGATTGGTGAGTCCGCGTCGGCCTTCGGCTTTCAAAGTTTGCCGTAATTCCGCGTCAGCGG
>VBLA01000555.1:0-1931 GCA_005879245.1 Deltaproteobacteria bacterium | reverse complement strand
GCGAGATCGGCGCAGATACCGCCACGATAGCCCGCCATTCGGCGACGATTCCGACCCGGATCGACTTCCCTCACCGAGGCTCAGAGGAGAGTCTACACGCGGGGGCATCCTCGGCGACCGCCCGCAGCCCGCGAAGGCCTGCGCAACCGCGTGCAATTGCCGCTCAACCCGGGTCGATCGCGTTGACATCCTGGCCGGATCGGCTCCGATCTCGCGGGGTCTACATGGAGTTCGCCATGGGGGGTGCGGTAGCATGCTCTCTTTCCAGTTGACAGCACGCCGGCGCTTCGGCTACAGGGGCTGCGTATGCATTGGCGCACCCCAACCTCGACGTCTTACAGGCCCACCCGAACTCCAAGTGTGATGGCGAGGGAATTGGGGATGACGCTGAGAGGAGCAACGCGAAAGGCGAACTATGCTTACGCGGCGGTTCGCTTCGGTTTCGTTCTTTCAGCTTTGGCACTTGCCTTGAGCGCATCTCGATAGAGCAGAACCCGCGTCCGGAACGTCGCCGGCAAGGAGCTTCCGAAAACTATCGCTGCTTCAAGCGGTTGGTCCCGCTGTCGCTCCAGGCCGACCGCCAGGACGCCGGCTGAACAGGTGCATGTGACGGCCCTCGTGGGCGAGAGTTCCGCGCGACGGTAGTATTCTGGTCGGGTGCGTGAGGAACGTCCAGGTGGCCGAGATCCGGGCCGCACGCTGCTGGTCGGGCGCGCGACGAGCGCCTTCCAGAAGGTCGTCTTCCGGTGGGAGGCCTGTTACACATGAGCCTGGAGTGCCGCCCGGTGGACCAGAGGGCCGACGATAGGCTGCACGAGCACCTGCTCACCTTCCTTCGCGACACGCTCCGCATCCCTGAGCTCGCATATGCCGCGCCCCCAGTGCGACTGAGCGGAGGTTACTTCACCACCGTCTATGCACTTCGCCTGGCAGGAGCAGCGCCCCCGTGGTCGGAGCCCCTCATCTTGCGGGTGATGCCCGATCACAGTGAGGCTCTTCTTCTACGCCGCGAGCAAGCCGTGCAGAACGTCGTGGCAGACCTCGGCTTCCCGGCGCCACGCGTCCTCGCGTCCAGTGATGGCCGGGAGACTCTCGGGCACGCCTTCCTGCTCATGGAGCGGATGCCCGGCCGGGCCCTGCTCGGGGGTGTCGAGCTGCGATGGATCCTGACGCGGGGTGTGCGGTTACTGCAGACTCTGCCTCGGATCACGGCCGAGACGCAGGCGAGGCTGCACGCGTTGGACCCCGAGCCGCTCCGTCGGGCGATGGAGGCCGAGGGAATCCCGCCGCAGTGTGCCGGCGTGGAACGGTGGCTGAACGAGATCGCAGCTACCGTCGAGCGGTGGTCCCTCGACGGGCTCCTTCCGGGACTACACTGGTTGATCGATAGGCGCCCGCGCGAGCTCCAGCGCCAGGCGATCTGCCATGGGGATCTCTGGGCGGGAAACATTCTCGTCGCCGGTGGACGGGTAACCGGAGTGGTGGACTGGTCCCTCACCGCGATCGCCGACCCCGCGTATGACGTGGGCTTCACGAAGGCGGCGCTGGAGATGGCCCCCATCCGAGGACCAGCCCCAGTCCGGCGCGTGGTGACCCTGGTCGGAAAGTATCTCGCTCGCCGCTTCTACGGGCGCTATCGAGAGCTGCGGGAGATCGACCCCGAGGCGGTCCGTTACTACGAGGCCATGCGCTGTATGGTTGAGCTTCAATTCGTCGTCTCCAACCGGCTCAGGCTCGCGGCCACGGGCGCCGCCCGGGACATGCCTTCGCCCGTATGGGACGAGGATCAGCTCATCGGTCACTTCCGCACGATAGCCGGTATCTCGCTCGACCCCACGCCAGCCGCAGCGCCGACGAAGACGGGCTCCGAGCGTGGATCACGGTTATCGGGGTGAGGCGTCGAGCCTCAGTGCAGGTACTGCGTTCCGTCG
>VBLA01000560.1 GCA_005879245.1 Deltaproteobacteria bacterium | reverse complement strand
GTGGTCGGTGGATCGGGCCGTTCTCGTAGTGATCGCGAAGTATCGTCCGTAGCGCGGCGGGCGTGAGCCGTCCCCGGCCGTCGGCCAGGAGCCCCGCAGCGCGGCGTCGTCGCTCGCCCGACACGCTCGCCCCCAGGCCGCCCTGCTCGGCATACGCGGCCGCGAAGTCGACCCGCCCGCCGTCGGCCGGCCACCAACCCTGCGCCACCGCGAACCCGGTCACATCCTCGGAACCTCGCTCCCAGTCGGCGCCGATAGCGAGGGCGTTGGACACGTTGCCGAGCGCCCCGACGCGGCGGGCCGCCCATCGCCGGTCCGACGTCTCGAGGATCCACGCTTCTCCCGGGTCGGCGATCAGGAAGGAGCTGTGGTAGGGCCAGTCGAGATGGGCTCGAGGAGGCCGGTGCGCCCAGGGGGTTCGCGGGTGAAGACCATCTCGTTCCCGATGGCCACCCGATGCTCGTTGACCCCGTGCTCGAAGCCCCACAGCCAGTAGGGTTGCGAGCCGAGCAGTGCGGCCGTCTCCGCCACCTGGGGCAGCTCGAGGTACTGACAGCGAAGGTCGCTGCCGGCAGGATGACGACGACGCGGAAGCTGGACGAGGCGCTGGCACTCGCGAGGCGGCCGGTCGCTGTTCTTGGCGAAGAGCGTGACGCCATCGGCGGTGACCGTTCCCAGCGCAACCAGGGTGTCACAGCCCATGGCGTGGACCTCGCGCACGCCACGGCCCGCTGTCAAGGGTCGCGCGCGGCGGCTATCATGCGCTCCGTGTGGTGCGCCGCTCTCGTCGCACTCGTCGGGGCCGCGGTCGGTGCCGCGGCGCCGCAGCCCGTCGCGCGGCCGCGGGTGTACGACCTGATCGCGGGCGACGAACGGGCCTATACGGTGGCGCCGGGCGACACCGTCTGGGCCGTCACCGGCCGCTTCACCATGAGCCGGGCCTTGTTCGACGCCTTCAACGCGCTCCCCGATCCCGACCATCTCCGTCCGGGCACGCCCCTGTGGATCTCCGACCGTCACATCGTCCCTCGGCGACGCCCCGACGGCATCGTGATCGACCTCGCCAACCGGACCCTCTACTGGTTCGTGCACGGCGCGCTCAAAGCGCGCTTCCCCGTGGGCATCGGGCGGCTCGGGTGGGCGACTCCGCCTGGCCACTATCGCATCGTCGGGCGCCGGGTCGATCCAGCCTGGCACGTACCCGTCTCGGTGCAGGATGAGATGCGCGCCCACGGCGAGAAGGTCGAGACCGTGGTCGCTGCGGGGCCCGAGAATCCCCTCGGCAGGTTGTCTCCGCCTCCTCACCGACGACATCGAGCGCCTCTACCGTGAGGTCGCCGATGGAACGTCCGTCGAGGTGGTGCACGAGCCGCTCAAGTTGGCGCGGAACTCGTCCGGTCGCGTGTACCTCGAGGTCCATCGCGACGTGTACCACCGGACCGGCGCCGACCTTCCCGATGCGCTCGCCGCGATCGACGCCGCCGGGCTCAACGGGATGGTCGACCTGAGCCACGTGACCGAAGTGGTCGCCCGTGCCTGGGGAACGCCGGAGGACGTGACGCCAAATCCCGGGGCGCCGGCCGTGTCACCGGCGAAGGGCGCCGAGCTCGTGCCGGCAACGGGCCCCTGAGACGGGCGGCTACGCCGCCGGCAACAGGATGGTGAATGTCGAGCCGACGCCGGGCGTGCTCTCGACGCGCATCGCACCCCCGTGTGCCTCGACGATCGTCTTCGTGATGAAGAGGCCGAGGCCCGTTCCCTCGCTCCGCTCGGCCTCACGCACGCGGCGATACTTCTCGAAGAGGTGAGGAATCTCCTCGGGCGGGATGCCTCGCCCCGTGTCTCGGAAGGCGAGGGCAACCCACCCGTCTTGGCGATCGGCAACGATGGTGATGCGCCCGCCCGCAGAGGTGTACTTGATCGCGTTGCTGAGGAGGTTCGTGATCGCGCGGCCCAGCTGGATGGCATCGGCGGTCGCGAACACGGTCGGCGCCGCCTCGAAGCTGAGCGTGATCCCTTTGCGGCGGGCCGTGGCTCCGTGGTGCTCCAGTAGATCTTCTCGCCGCTCTCGCGAATACGAGCGATGACGCACGGCGGCACTTCTCCCGGGGGTGGCTCGGGATCGGACAGCATCTCAGCGTACCCCAGGATCACCGTGAGCGGAACCCGGATGTCATGGGTGTCCATCGAAAGGGAGTCGGCACGGAGCTGCTCGAGCGCATGCCGCTCGCTCACGTCGCGAAAGATGCCGATCAGGGCACGCGTCCCGTTCGCCATACTGTCGAGCGCGTCTTCCCCGCGGATCGGCGTGAGCGTCACGTCCCACACGCCGCGCGGGGGATCGAGCCCGCGCGTGCGGACCTCGCCAGTCCATCGTCCCTGCTCCGTCACCGCGGACAGCACGGTACCAAGTGCGCTGTCGTCCCCCGGCACGAAGACGAAGTCACTGAGCGATCGTCCCGGCAGGGTCGACTCCTCCTGCATCCACGCTTGGGCGAGTGCGTGGTTCACGAAGTCGATGCGACCCACGGGATCGAGAATCACGACCCCGTCGGTCGTGGCCCGCAGCGCGACGGCGAGCACCTCGATCTCCGCACGGGAATCCAGCATCCCGGCCGCGAAGAGCAAGGCGTATGCCTGCCGCCGCGCGTCAGCAGCTGCGGAGGAACCTGCGCGCGGGCCGGCAATCCCCGGAGTATCCGCCACCGAATTGACGCCGCGCGCGGCTAGGCCCTGGGAGAGCTTTCCGATACTATCGCACTCACGCGATGCCAGTCCGCCACTGCCCCCATTGCCGGACGAGTGTGGTTCCGGGCGCCAGATTCTGTGCGCAATGCGGGGAGCCGCTCGTTGCCGGGGCACGGCCGGCGTCGGACTGGCGGGTCACCGGCACCGGGGCGTCCGTACTCGGCTTCTTCCTGATCGCCGGCCTCGCCATCTGGACGGGCATCCTTTCCCCGGCACCCCCGCGACCCGGACCCGGCGCGGCGGCCGGACCGGTGGGAGCACCCGCAGCCGCGGTGCCGGAAGGACATCCGCAAGTTCCGGTCGAGCTGCCCGCCGACGTGAAGTCCTTCATCGCGGACATGCAGGCGAAGGCGCAGCAGGCCCCCAAGGACGTCGCCACCTGGGTGAAGGTCGGTCGGGTGACCGCCCGTGCCGCGCAGCTCGATCCGGCGTACTACTCCGACGCGATCGCCGCCTTCCAGCACGTCGTCGAGCTCGAGCCGCGCAACGCTGAAGGCCTTCGCGGCCTCGCGGACCTCCACTACGACCGGAGCGAGCACAAGGAGGCGATCCCCTATTTCGAGCGGTACCTCGCGATCCGCCCCGACGATCCGGCGGCGCGCACCGACCTCGGCACGATGTACCTCTTCGCGGGTGACGCCGGGCGGGCCATGGCCACCTACCAAGATGTCATCCGGCGGAGCCCTTCCTTCCTCCAGGCCTACTACAACCTCGCAATCGCCTATCATCGCCAGGGGAAGGACACCGCGGCGCTCGCCCAGCTGAAGACCGCACGCGGGCTCGCGAGCGAGGATGACGCGCGGCGGCAAATCGACGACATGATCGCGACCCTGAGCGGCGACCGAGCGAAAGGGAGCGCCCCGGCGCCTTCGGCTCCCAGCGCCGCCGGCTCACCCTTCCAGCAGGCCGTAGAGGGGGCGTTCCGGGGCCACCCGATCATGGGCCCGCGGATTGTCCGGTTTGACTGGACGACCCCGACCTCGGGGCGGGTCGTGGTGCGGGACTTTCCCATGGACGGTATGCCCGCCGCGGTGCGTGAGAAGTTCTCGGCGCACCTCGCCGAGATGCTGCGCACTGCCGCGCAGGAGCATCCCGCGGCCGGTCCCGTGCGGATGGAGATCGCCGACGCGGCGACGGCGGCCGTCATGGCGACCGTCGCGCCCTAGCGCACCGACCTTGGCCCTCGCAACCGTTGCCGGTGAGCCCGGTCAGCGGTAATGTGCCCCCCGGGGTGGCGGTGGGGAAGAGGGAATCTCCTCGAGGTCAGTCATGCTCCACCCAAGTCGCGTCCTCACCGGAGTCGCCGTCGTCGGGCTAGCATTGAGTGCGCGCCACGTCGCGGCAGAGCGTCTCTTCACCCTTTCCGACGACGGGAGGACCTTCCTCTACCGAGCCCGTCCCGGCGATCAGCCGGCCGTCGTCGCCGAGATGTTCGGGGTGCATCCCGAAGGCCTGAGCGGCTTTCTGGCCTCCAACGGGATCAGTGATCCGACCAAGGTCGGCACGGGCTTCACCTATCGCATCCCGAACACCGCGCTTCGTGCGCTCTCGGAGCACGCGACCGCGCTGGAGACGGAGAACGCCCGGCTCACCAAGGAGGTCCGCGAGCTGAAGGAGAGCGTCGGCACTCTCACGCGCGAGCGGGACGAGGCGCACGGCGCGGCAACCGAGTCGGAAGCGCGCGCCGCACGGCTTGCCCGGGTCCAGACACTCTGGCCCATCCTGCAGGCAGCGCTCGTTCTCCTCACACTCGTGGCGGGGGCGCTCGCCGGCGTCGCGGTGGCCGCTCTCCGACGCCGGGCGCAGGCTGACCGCTACGCCCGCTCGCTGGCCATCGAACTCGACGATCGGCGCAAGGTCACGATGGCGGAGCGCCAAGAGAGCGCGCGACACGTCCTCGACCTCGAGAACCGCGTGCGAACCCTGGAGGCACAGCTCGGACCGCGGGTGCTGGTGGGCGGACGCGGAAGCTGACGGCTAGGCCGTCCAGCCCCATTTCTCCTTGTTGGCCGCGACCTGCTCTGCGGTCGGGTGCTCGATCTTGTTGTGCTGGGCGACCTTGAAGTCGCCCATGTTCTCCATGACTCGGTAGTTGAGCGGCGTATCGTCCTTGAAGACCTCGGGGACCGCCACCTCCTCGAAGATTGCCTGCCACGGGCATTCCGGTTCGCAGGCCCCGCAGTCGATACACTCGTCAGGATGGATGTAGAGCTGATTCGGCCACTGCTCCCGGTCGGAACCCGTGTACTCGTAGATGCAATCGACCGGACACACCGCCACGCACCCGGTGTCGAGGCAGTCGCGACAGAGGCGGGTGATGATGTACGCCATGACCTCCCCCAGACGAGGCGCCAGATGAACCGATGGAGAAACGACGGCTCGCCTGTTCCTATCGCCCACCCCCAGGCTTTGCAACCCGCGTCGACCTCCCCGGTTTTTCTTGACATCGTCGTCTTCCTCGGGCACAGAACTCACGTCATCAAGTGTCGGAGCTCGCTCGCGCTGCGGGTGCGGGGAGGCGGGGATGGTGAGCTGGCGGCTGGTCGGGACCGAGGTTTCAGCGGTGGGCGCCGCGGCGCTCTCGATGCCCCTCCGATTGATCGTCCGTCGAGAGCACTTCGATCCGGTGGCCCCTCATCCCACCCCGGCCATCCTGGTGCACGGTTTTCTCGGCGACCCGACCAATTTTCTCGTTCTGCGCAGTCACCTCGCTGCGGCCGGCGTACCGAACTTC
>VBLA01000559.1 GCA_005879245.1 Deltaproteobacteria bacterium | reverse complement strand
GGTGGAGGCGCAGGCCGAGAGCGTCGGGCTCGCGTGCCGCTCGCTCGGCTGGAACGGCGTCGAGAACCGTTGCGAGATTCGACGCGGAGACCTCCGGGATCCGCTGGTCTTTCCGGAAGGCGTCGCCTTCGACCTCGTGACCGGGACCCCGCCGTACCTGCGTCCGGGCACGGCGACGGCACCGCGCTCTCAGCAGCGCGCCGCGAGCCATCTCACGTTCCGGGGCGGCATCGAGGAGTACTCGCTCGCGGCAGCCCGCATCATGCGCCCGCACGCCCGCTTCGTCGCCTGCGCCGGGGCGGCGGAAACGAGCCGGGTGACGGAGGCGGCCGAGCGCGCGGGGCTCCGCATCGAGCGACGGCTCGACGTGATCCCCCGGGAAGGGAAGCGCCCGCTCTTCGCCGTCTACGCGATGGCGCACGCGTCCGAGGTGGGGGCCTCGCGTGGGGAGCCTCCCCTCGTCGTGCGCGACCGGGAGCGACGCCGGACCGATGCCTTTCGTCGCCTGCGCGAGACCATGGGCATGCCGCCGTGAGGGCGAGCCGCTAGGCGAACTCGAACAGCACCTTCACGGCACCGGAGGTCCCCTGGTCGTGGGTGGATCGGAAGGCCTCCTTGTAGGCGTCGAGCGGGTAGCGGTGCGTGATGATCGGCGTCACGTCGATCCGATGCGTGCGGAGCAGATCGAAGTAGTGGCGCATGGCGTGCTGCCGCTTCCCGTTCCACTCCTCGACGCCGAAGGCGTTCGAGCCGACGAGATTGATCTCCTTGAAGTAGTGGGGCGACCATTCGAAGCGCGCGGGCGTGTCGACGCCGGAGAGGACGACCGTCGAGCGCGGCCCCGCGATGCGGATCGCGACCCCGATGCTCTCGGCGGTCCCCACCGTGTTGTAGACGACCCGGACGCCGCGGGTGCCGTGGAGCATCGGGAGACCGCCGGTGCCCTCGATGGGAGGGAGAACCTCACGCGCGCCGGTGATCTCCCGGAAGCGCTCGACGATGTTCTCGACCGGCTGCCACGGGATCGTCTCGATGGCGCCCAGCCGCTGGGCGAGGCGTGCCTGGTGGTCGAAGCGCGTGATGGCGTAGATGCGGACGTCGAAGAGTCGCTTCAGGATCTCGATCGCGCAGAGCCCGAGCGTGCCGCAGCCGTACACGACGACGATGTCGCCGCGGGCGGGCGGGTGGCGGAGGATCGAGTGCAGGCTCACCGAGAAGGGGTCGGCGAGCACGGCCGCGTCGTCCGTCACCTCGTCGGGTACCGGAATCGCCATCGACTCGTGGGCGGGGACGTAGGGCGCGTAGCCGCCCGGCGCGTCGTGACAGACGCCCGTGTGGAGGCCCGGGGAGAGCCGGCCGCGCTTGAAGTTCAGGCAGAGCGAGAACTGCCCATCCTGGCACATCTCGCAGATGGGCGTGATCCCGCGCGGGGCGCACGAGAGCCAGGGATTCAGGACGACGCGCTGGCCCGGCCGCAGCGTGGTCACCGCCGGGCCCACCCGGTGGATCGTGCCCACGACCTCGTGCCCCATCACCTGCGGAAACGACGTCAGCGTGGCGAAGGTCCGGGAGCTCGGACAGGCTGAGCGGTGAGTGCTCGCCCAGGTAGGCCTCCTTGGACTCCCGGGCCTCCTGGATGAGGTGAATGATCTCCTCGGGCTTCACGTCGTAGACGAGCGCCTTCATGCCGGGTCCTCCGCGGGCGCCATGATATGGAGAACCGCACGTTCAGGGAAAGAGCCGCGGGCGGCCGGGGTCGCTGCTCGCCTCGTGCCCCTCGCCGCTCCGCTCAGTCGCGCAGAGGGAGGCGCGACAGGTCGGCGGGCTCGACGAGCCGCTTGCTCGCCTCGCTCTCCTCGTACGGGGCCTCGTTGACGACGGCCTCGCCGGTCGGCCACTGAGTCACGGGCAGAATGGTCCGCTCGATCGCCTGGCGGATGCGCACCGGCTTCGAGAGCGCGGCGATCGCCTTCCACCGCCCCCGGGGTTCGTTGCCGAGGATGACGATCCCGGCATGCTGCGTCTTGTCGGCGTCCAGGATCGGGTCCAGCTCGTACGCACCGAGCTTCCGCCTGAGCAGCTCGATGTCGTCGCGCTTCCCGGTGAGGAAGTACCAGCCCGGCTTCGCGCCGTGCGCCTGGGCGTAGCCTCGCAGCACCTCCGGCGTGTCGCGCTCCGGGTCGAGGGAGATCGAGAGCAGGGTCACGTCGCGACCCATGCGCTCCCCGAGCGCGTCCTGCACCTCGGCGAGGTTCTGGGTGGCAGCCGGGCACGCCTTGCGGCAGGTCGCGAACATGAAGTTGATCGCGACGACCTTGCCCTTCACGAGGTCGTCGTAGAACCGGACCTTCCGACCCTCCTGGGTGGTGAGCTCGACGTTCGGGAGGTGCTGGTCGCGGATGAGCGCCACCCGGTCCGGCGGGCCTGGCGCCCCCGCCACCCGGGATGCCGGGGGCTGCGCCTCGCCGCCGGCCGGATGCTCGGAGCACCCAGCCGCAAACACGATCAGCAGGACGAGGCCCGCAGCAACCGCCGGGGCCGCGGCCACCCTCTGCCGCGGAACGTCACCGGCGGTCCCGCCGCTCATGGCTGGACCTCGAACTGGGCCATCATCCGCATGTCCTCGTGCTCGATGTTGTGACAGTGGAACACGTAGCGTCCCGTGTAGCCATCGAATTTGATGAGGATCTTCACCACCTCACCGACGCCTGCTCCTCCGATGAGCACCGTGTCGTTGCGACACCGCTCGATCGGCGACAGCGCCGCCCCGTCGCGCGAGAGGATGAAGAATTCGCTCAGGTGAATGTGGACGGGGTGGACCCAGCCGCCGCCCGATTCGAGGATCCAGATCTCCGGCTCGCCACGCGTCGGCTTGGCGCTGACGCGGTTCTCGTCGAAGAAGTCCCCGTTGATGACCCACGCCCCGTCCGAACGCTCGAACTTGAAATGCCGCTGCACCTTGACCTGGGGGAGCAGCTGCTGCGGGCCCTCCGTCACCAGGACGAGGTCATCGGGCACCCGGCTCGGGTCGGCGGCGTTCGAGCTCACGATGAACTTCATGAGCGGCGTGCCGGGTGACACGAGCCCATTCGGCTTCCGGCCGTCAGTCTGGTCGAGACGGTTCACGAGGAAGATCTCGTCCTTGAGCGAGCTGTGGGAGAAGTCGACGATCACCTCCACCCGCTCCGCCGGCGCGAGGCGGAAGCTCTTCACCGTGACGGGGTGCTCCAGGAGGTTCGAGTCCTTGCCGATTGCGACGAAGGGCTGCCCGTTGCTCAGGAACAGCTGGTAGACGCGCGCGCTCGAGCCGTTCAGGAACCGGAAGCGGTACTTCCGTCGCGCCACCCGGAGGAACGGCTGGATGATGCCATTCACCAGGAACTTGTCGCCGAGGAAACCGTTGTGGTCGAAGCTGTCGTAGACGAGGAAGCCGTCCTCGTTGAACAGCCGATCCTGGAGGACGAGCCCGATGTCGAACTCTCCGCTCGGCAAGCCGAGTGCGGGCGGGGGGTCGAGCT
>VBLA01000558.1:1557-1754 GCA_005879245.1 Deltaproteobacteria bacterium | reverse complement strand
CCGTCGCCCACGACCTGCACCTCGACGTGCCGCGCCCCGGGAAGGAGCTCCTCGACGTAGAGGTCGCCATTCCCGAACGCCGCCCGCGCCTCGGAGCTGCAGCGCGCCCATGCGTCGTCGAGCTCGTCGGGCCGCCGGACCGTGCGCATGCCGCGCCCACCGCCCCCGGCGACGGCCTTCACCATGACGGCTCCGCC
>VBLA01000558.1:0-1452 GCA_005879245.1 Deltaproteobacteria bacterium | reverse complement strand
TGTACGGCGTTGCACCGCGTCTCGCGGGCGATGGCGAGAAGCTGATCGACGTCGAGGTAGGCCTGCGGGCCGCGTCCGCGGAGCGGTCGCGCCGCGTCGACGTGGCGGACATGGAGGCAGGTGTCGTCGTCCTCGGAGAAGACCCCGACGGTCTCGATGCCGAGGTCGGCGGCCGCGCGCGCGACGCGGATCGCGATCTCGCCCCGATTCGCCACGAGAAGACGGGTCAGGGTCAGACGAGTGTCCCGAGCTGCTCGACCAGCCGGAGCCCGTCGTCGAGCGTCCTGGCCTGCAGCAAGGGAATCAGGCGGTGGACGCCGACGTCCTCGTACCGCTTGACGGTGTCGGCGGTGACGGGCGGCGGAGGCGTCACCGAGATCTCGACCTCGCCCAGGTCGGGGGGCCGCAGGCCCTCTGCGACGAAGCCGCGGATCCAGTCGAGCGAACGCCGCGTCGCCTCGACGTCGGTCAGGAAGCCGTACCAGCCATTCCCGAACCGCGCCGCGCGGCGCGCGCCGAACCGGCTCATGCCCCCGACGACGATCGGCGGGTGCGGGCGTTGCACCGGACGCGGGTGGGCATCGATGCCGGCGAAGCGGAAGAAGCGGCCGTCGAAGGCCGGCCGCTCCATCGTCCAGAGCGCCTTCAGGACGCGGATCGCCTCGTCGGTCACCGCGCCGCGCTGCTCGAAGGGCGCGCCGATGGCGCGGAACTCGGGCTCGAGGTAGCCGGAGCCGAGGCCGAAGATGAGCCGCCCGCGCGACACGACGTCGACCGAGGCGAGCTCCTTGGCGAGGACGACGGGGTTTCGCTGGGGCAGGATGATGACGCCCGTCCCGAGGCGGATGCGCGCGGTGTGGGCGGCGACGTGCGCGAGGGCGACCGCCGGATCGAGAATGGGCGTCCCCGGCTCGGACGGCGAGGGCGGGACGCGCGGTGACGGCAGCACGACGTGCTCGCCCGTCCACACCGAGTCGAGGCCGGCCTGCTCGGCGGCGCGCGCGATGCGAACCATCGCCTCGGCGTCGGCCGCCAGCCCGAAGTTGATGCCGAAGAGGCCGATCTTCACCCGTCGCTCCGGGGCGGGGTCGCGCCCATGGGCGCGGACTGTTGCACGGGCCTCGGAGCGCGGCAAGCTTCCCGCCCGCGCCGCGGCGCCGCCACCTATTCCCTTCCGACGGCGAGTCGGGGTACATGAGCGGCACCACTCTCTCGACGACGTCGGAGGTTCCCATGAAGGCTGCGATCTATGTCGGCGATGCGAAGAGCCTGTCCCTCGAGCAGCTGAAGCCCAACTCACCCGGCCCGCGCGACGTCATCGTCGAGGTGGGGGCGAGCGGCGTCTGCCACTCGGACCTGTCGATCATGCGGGGCTACGTCCCCGTCCCGCCGGGCATGGTGCTGGGTCACGAGGGCGCCGGCCGCGTCGTCGAGGTCGGCGCCGAGGTGTCG
>VBLA01000080.1 GCA_005879245.1 Deltaproteobacteria bacterium | reverse complement strand
GCGACGTACATCGGGGCGGTCGTGCTCTTCAACCTCGGCCTCAGGGCGGGTGCGGTGACCGATTCGCCCGCCTTCCCCGTGCTCTTCACGTTCGCCGTGCTCCTCCTCTTCAATCCGCTCCGGACCCGGCTCCAGGCGTTCGTCGACCGGGTCTTCTTCGGCACGCGCTACGACGCTCCGCAGGTGCTCGCGGCGGTCGGAGCCGAGCTCGCCTCGGCGCTCAAGCGCGACCAGATTGCCGCCATCCTCCGGGGCGCGATCGAAGAGGCGATCCCGAACGCGGGGACCCAGCTCTACGTCCGCGTCGACGGCCTCCTGCAAGAGGTCGGCGGGCGGACGACCGTCCCCGCTGCCCTCCACCCCCGCCTCACGGCAGGACGGATCGTGACCGCGTTCGACCCGGCCGAGCTCTACCCCGACGGCGCCAGCCAGGAAGCGGCCCGGGCTGGCCTCGCGGTGCTCGGGGCGGAGATTGCCGTCCCGTTGCTGCTGCGGGGCGAGCTGGTCGGCGTCCTCGGCGCGGGGTCGAAGCGATCGCGATTCTTCTACACCGCCGCCGACGCGGAGTTCCTGCGCGCGCTCGCCAACCAGGCCGCGATCGCGCTCGAGAACGCGGCCTCCTACGAGGCCCTGGCCGCGCTCAACGCGCGCCTCGAGGAGCGCGTGCGCGAGCGCACGGGGCAGCTCGAGGCGACCAACCGCGAGCTGGCCGACGCTTACACCGAGCTGAAGCACGCCGAGGTCCAGCTCGTGCAGTCGGAGAAGATGGCTTCCCTCGGGCGGCTGGTCGCGGGCGTCGCGCACGAGATCAACAACCCCGTGAGCTTCATCGCGACCAGCATCTCTCCGCTGCGCCTGCGCCTCGCCCAGGCGGCCGCCGTGGCCCCGCCGTCGGCGGCGAAGGCGCTCCGCGAGGCCGAGGACCTGGTCGGCATCATGGCGCGCGGTGCTGAGCGCACGGCCGCGAGCGACCGCATCACGATCCACCGCGACTATGGCCCGCTGCCCCTCGTGGAGTGCGACCCGGCCCAGCTGAACCAGGTCTTCATGAACCTGCTCGCCAACGCCTGTGACGCCATCGCGGGCAGGGGGAACATCTGGGTGACGACGTGCGTCGAAGGCGACACGGTGGTGATCGCCATCCGGGACGACGGGGTGGGCATCGCGCCCGAGTGCCTTGGCCGCATCTTCGATCCGTTCTTCACCACCAAGGAGGTGGGCGCCGGGACGGGACTCGGCCTGGCGATCAGCCTGAGCCTCGTCACCGCCCACGGCGGGCAGATCGACGTCGAGAGCCCCCCTGGCGGGGGCACGACGTTCCGCGTCGTGCTGCCGAGCGCGGCGGCGAGCGCGACGCTTGACAGGGCGGCGGGCGGGACCCGATAGGGAACGCGTGGAGATCAACTACCGGCAGAACCCGGTGGTGGTCGTCGACGACGAGCCCGACATCCTGCGCTCCTTCGCCTACAACTACGGCGACGAGTTCGAGGTGCTGACCGCGGAGAGCGGGAGCCGCGGGCTCGAGCTCCTCCAGACGCACGATCCGGCGGTGATCGTCGCCGACCAGCGCATGCCGGTCATGAACGGGGTCGAGTTCCTGCATCGCTCGATGCAGCTCCGGCCGGACGCGAACCGCATCATCCTGACCGGCTATACCGACGTCGAGGCGATCGTCGCGGCGATCAACTCGAGCCGGATCTTCCGCTACCTGACCAAGCCCTGGGAGAGCGAGGAGCTCCGCCTGACCCTCCACCGCGCGGTCGAGATGTTCCAGCTGACGCGCGAGAACGCCCGCCTGGTGGAGGAGCTGCGGCACGCCAACGAGCGCCTGTCCACCGAGAACGCGTACCTGCGAGGATCGGCGGGGCCGCATGAGATCGTGGGGGACAGCCCCGCCCTCCGCCGGCTCTTCGTGGCGGTCAACTGTGCGGCGCTCTCGGAGGGCATCCTCGAGAGCGAGCTCTTCGGCCACCGGCGCGGCGCCTTCACCGGCGCCATCGCCGACCGGAAGGGCCTCTTCGAAGTCGCGGACGGCGGGACGCTCTTCCTCGACGAGGTCTCGGAAACCACGCCGGCGCTGCAGGCGAAGCTCCTGCGCGTCCTGCAGGAAGGCGAGGTCCGGCCCGTGGGGGAGAATCGCGCGCGACGGGTCGACGTGCGCATCATCGCAGCGACCAACCGCCAGCTCGCGGAGGAGGTGAAGGTGGGGCGCTTCCGCGAGGACCTCTACTTCCGCCTGCGGGTGTTCCCGATCCGCCTCCCGCCGCTGCGCGATCGGCTGGAGGACCTCCCGGCCCTCGCCCGCCACCTCATGCGACGGATCGCGACCCAGCTGAAGAAGCCGGTCGGTGAGCTCACGGAGGAGGCGTTGACCGTCCTCGCCCGGTACCCCTTTCCCGGCAACGTCCGCGAGCTCGCGAACGAGCTGGAGCGGGCGGTCCTCCTCTCCGAACCGGGTGCACCGCTGACCGAGGATCTCCTCTCCGAGCACCTGCAGGCCGCCGACGGCGGAGGGTCGTCGGGCGTGCTCGAGAGCCGAACCGCGGCCTTCGAACGCGAGCAGATCGATGGGGCGCTGGCGCGCGCGGGCGGCGTCAAGTCGCGAGCGGCGGAGGAACTCGGCATCACGTATCGGGGGTTGCTCAAGAAGATGCGCCGGCTCGGGATGTGAGCTGGCGCGACTCCCGAGCCGCCCCGGGGTGCCGACGATCAGCTACCGGTCGAGGCCAGGGGGATCTCCGCCGGTCGGCCGACGGGGAGCGTCACGCGGAAGACGCTCCCCCTCCCGACCTCGCTCGCGACCGTGATCTCCCCCTCGTGCTCGACCACCATCTGGTGGACGAGCGCCAGCCCGAGACCCACGCCCGTCTCCTTGGTGGTGAAGAAGGGGTGGAAGATGTCGTCTCGTTGCTCGGGAGGAATGCCCGGGCCCTCGTCGCTCACCTCGAGTACGACGCGTTGCGACGGGGCGTCCGCCCCGTGCACGCCGAGGCTCACCTGGCCGCCGGCAGGACTCACCTCGATCGCGTTCAGGAGCAGGTTGAGCGCGATCTGCTTCAGCTGATCCGGATCGGCCCAGATCGCGGGCAGGTCGGGCTCGAAATGCGTGACCAGCTCGACCTGGCGCTTCCGCGCCGTCGACGTCATGAGGTGGACGACCGGGACGAGGGCCTCCTGCACGACTACCTGGCGCCGTTCCGTCTTGGGTGACTTGCCGAGCGAGAGGAGGTCGCTGATCAGGTTGGTCACACGCCGGAGCTCGCCGAGGCTCAGGTCGCGGAACTGGGTCACGAAGTCCCGGTCGCCGAGCCGCTCGGGCAAGAGGTCGAGAAACGTCTTCACGGCGACCAGGGGGTTGCGGATCTCGTGCGCAATGCCGGCCGCCAGGGCGCCGAGCGACGACAGGCGGTTGGCCCGCTCGAGGACGGCCTCGGAGCGACGGAGCTGTCCGGAGAGCGTCGTGTTCTCGAGCGCGACGCTCACGTTTGCGGCGACGGTGTCGAGGAGTTGGAGGTCCTCGCCCGAGAAGATGCGGAAATCCCGCTTCCTGCCGAGCGCGATCATGCCCGTCAGCCGCTTCTCGATCCGGAGTGCGATCCCGACCTCCCAACCCTGCTGCCGGAAGAACGCGGCTACGGTGGGGCCGAGCGCCTCGAGCTCGTCGGAGAGGAGGGACCCCTGGAGGAGCTCGAGATCGTGGGCGACACCGTCGGGCAGGGCGTCGACGGCACCGTGGCGGTGGTAGACCGAGACGAACCGCCGGGGCTGATCCCGCGGAACGAAGATGTGGCAGCTCTCCAGGTCGAGGACGTCGCTGAGGCCGTCACCGAGCTGCCGGATGAGCTCGTCGGGGTTGAGGATGTGGACGATGGCCCCCGCCAGCTCCTGCAGCCGTCGACGGCTGTCGTAGAGCTGCGGGAAGAGCGCGCGATGGACGCGCGTGTCCAGGCCCGTCTGCAGGGTCGGCACGAGGATCACGGCAAGGAGCGTCGTGGCGACGGCGACGCAGGTGAGCGCGATCGGCTCGTGGGTCCCGAACTCGCGCGCCAGCGCGACGTGCAGGAACGAGCCGGGGACGAGCACCAGCGCCGACGCCAGGCAGAAGCTGACGCCCTTCCGGACGACGTAGTCCACGTCCATCAGACGGTGCCGCGCGATCGCATACGCGACGATGCCGACGTAGAGGACGTTTCCGAGGCTGCCCACGGGGTAGACGTTGATCCCGTAGACCGGCAGGAGATTGGTGAAGGCGAACGGCGTCTGCACGACGGCGGCGAGGAACCAGAACTTCGCCTGGACCCGCTGCCGCGGGGAAGTGGGGTTCCGGTAGGCGCGCCAGATCCGCTCGATCGAGAGGGGCAGGTACACGACCAGGAGGACGGTCATCACCGCGTAGAGCCGGGTCGGTTCGATGTACCAGCCCCACGGGTGGGGCGTGACCCGACTGACGAGACCCCCGCGGAGGTTCGCGATCGCGAGCACCGCCCCGGTTGTGTAGGCGGCGGTCAGGAGCCCTGCCCAGACGCGTCCCCGGGACTCCGCGAGGAGGAGCGTCATGTGGAAGAGGATCGCCGGGGCGAGGCACACCCCCGTGCGGAAGACGCGGCTCCACCATTCCGCCGTTGCCGCGGCGTGGAAGTAGTAGAGGGCGAAGAGGTCGAGGTTCCAGCAGACGACGGCGAGCGTCAGGGCTGCGAAGACCCGGTGCAGCGGCTCGCGAGCCCCCTGTCGCAGAACGAGCGCACCGATCACGAGGTTCGCCAGGGCCGCGGCGAGCGGCACGAGACAGTGGTACGGCATGGGGCTCGGGATCGATTCTCCGGCCCCGTTTCCGCACTCTCAAGCTGGGGTCTCGACCATGAACCGCGGGGCTGGGCCGGCCGGCACTAGGAACCGCGGTTCATGGTCAAAACCCCACTTTCCCGAGGCTTTTCCGGCGTTTCGGGACCGGCACGCCAGGGCACACTCGTTGCTCTTTGCTACGCGCAGGAGGGGCAACATGAAGGCGATCGGAGAACCCGCCCGGGATGTCCAGCCAGCCGACCAGGACGACACGATGGCGGCTTTGCTGCACGGGTACAGCTTCGTCGTCTGCGAGCGACCCGAGACCGCGCGCGAAGCGGTCGAGGTCCGCCGCCGCGTGTACGTCGAGCAGAACGGCTACCGCATTCCGGTGCCCGATGCCTACGACCGCCGATCGTGGTTCCTGCTCGCGCGGTCGTGCGCCACCGGTCAGGCGGTCGGGTCGATGCGGCTCACCCCTCGGTTCGCTGGGCCGTTCGAGTGCGAGGAGTACTTCACGGTGCCGCGGCGCCTCGTGTCACCGCGGGCGATCGAGCTGAACCGGTTCGCCATCCTCCCCGAGCACCGCAAGGGAAAGACCTTTCTTCCCAGCGTCACCTTCGGGCTGTTCACGCTGGGGATACGGTTCTTGAGACGGATGAAGACGCCACTTCTCACGATCGCTTCGAAGCCCGAGCGCGCCTGGACCTACCACTGGATCGGCTTCGAGGAGACCGGGCTCGTGGCGCCGTACGGGAAGCTCGGGAACAGCGAGCACAGCCTCCTCTGGTACGACTTCGCGAACATCGAGAACATCCTTGCCAGCCACCCCTTCAGCGACTTCCTCCTCCGTCAGGAGCACGCCGAGGTGGTGCTGCCGTCGCGCGTGCCGTCCCTCGGTCTCGTCCGCACCGACGAGGAGCCGGCGCGCCTCGCGCTGAGCGCCTAGTCCCATGCCAGTAGAATACGCCCGGATGGTCGAGTTCCTGCGCGACGTGCATTCGCGCCCCGGCGGCACGGGAGCCGTGCTGAACCTGATCCACGGCTCGAAGCTGCGCTGGTCGTCGGACCTGAGCGCGCTCACGGCCCTGGTCTCGGATCCCCGGCGGAAACTGGACCTTGCCCGCCACAGCTTCGATGAGGCCCGCCATTCCTACCTCCTCCTCGAGCGGATGGCGGCCCTCGGCTTCAAGCCCTTCCGTCTGCCCTCGCATCTCGATCGGCTGGAGCGACTGCTCGTCCGGAGTCGCGCGCGCGACGTGAAGCAGGTGTACGCCGAGGGGGCCTCCGTGGGGGATGCGGAGCTGATGGAGCTGGTTGCGGCCGCGCTCATCCTCGAGGAGGACGCGCTCCTGAAGCTCCAGGCGCACTGCGAGGTCCTGAGCCACGACCCGACCACGCGCGCCATCCTCTGCGGGATGTCGGCGGACGAGACCCGGCACGTGGCCTACCTCGGGGCCTGGCTCGACGGGTTCGCGACGCGCTTCTCGCCCCGGGCCGTGGCGGCTGCGCGCGAACGGCTCACCGAGACGTTCCGGGCCGTCGACGACGCGTACTGTGGCGCGCTGGCGGAGTATTTCGACCGGGCCGCTCAGGCGGCGTAAGGGGGGACACCATGACGTCGTGCACGAGAAGCTACGCGCGCTGGATCATCGGACATCGCCGGTTGGCGCTCGGCGTCATGCTGCTCCTCACCGCGCTCCTCGGCCGGGCCGCGACCCGCCTCCACGTCGAGATAGACCCCGACCGGCAGCTGCCGCAGGACCACCCGTACGTCCAGACGCTCAACGATCTCCACCGCCTCTTCGGGGACAAGAACCTGGTCGTGGTCGGGATCTTCCCGCACGACGGCAACGTCTTCACCCCCGGCTTCCTCCGGAAGATCGCGCAGGTGACGGAGCGCATCCGCCGCGTCCCCGGGGCGAATCCGGCCCTCATCCAGAGCATCGCCGCGCCGCAGGTGAAGGACATCCGCGGCACCGAGGAGGGCATGGAGGTCGAGCGGGTCATGGAGACGCCGCCCGACGATCAGGCCGGAGCGGACGCCGTCCGCCAGCGGGTGTTCGCCAACGACGCGTACGTCGGCACGCTGGTCGCGGCCGACGGGTCGGCGGCCGCGGTGCAGGCCACCTTCGAGCTGACGCCTGCCACGCCCGGCTACCGCCAGCTCTACGCGGCGGTGCGCGCGGCGCTCGAGGCGGAGCAGGACGACACGTTCACCTATCGCCTCTCGGGCCCGGTCGTCTTCCTCGCGCAGATGAGCGCCTACTCGAGCCGGATCGCCTACTTCTTCCCGCTCGCGCTCCTGGTGATCGGCCTGGTGCACTACGACGCGTTCCGCACGTTCCAGGCGCTCTTCCTCCCGCTCGTGACCGCGCTCATGTCGGTGCTCTGGGCGCTCGGCCTCATGGGGCTCGTCGGCGTGCCGCTCGACCCCTTCAACATGACGACCCCCATCCTCATCCTCGCGGTCGCGGCCGGCCACGCAGTGCAGGTGATGAAGCGCTTCTACGAGGAGTACCAGCGCCTCGGGAAGCTCGACGACGCGATCGTCGAGTGCATCGTGCGGGTGGGGCCGGTGATGCTCGCGGCGGGCTCGGTCGCCGCGCTCTCCTTCGCCTCGCTGGTGACGTTCGGCACGGCCACCATCCGGACCTTCGGCGTGTTCACCGCCTTCGGCATCGTCTCCGCTCTGGTGATCGAGATGACCATGATCCCGGCGCTCCGCTCCGTGCTCCCGGCACCGAAGCGCCGCGAGCGCGAGGGCGAGGCGGCAGCCCACCCGCTGCTCGACGCGCTCCTCCGGACGGCCGGCCGACTCGCCGGACGGCGGGGCGCCCTCCTGACCACGGTCGGGATCGTGCTCGCCTGTCTCGCGTTCGCCAGTCGCATCGACGTCAACATGAGTCTCAAGCGCGAGTTCAGTGCCCGCGAGCCGGTCCGGGTCGACGATGCGATCATCAACCAGCACCTGGCCGGCACGAACACCCTCCTCCTCCTGGTCGAGGGTGAGCATGAGGGGGCCCTCGAGGAGCCCGCCGTCCTGCGGGCGATCGCCCACCTGGAGGCGGGGCTCGATGCCGAGCCGGAGGTCGGGAAGACGCTCTCCTACGTCGACTTCCTCCGGAAGATGCATCACGCCCTCAACGCCGATCGTCCCGACGCCGGCTACCTCCCGACGACGCGGGCCATGACCGCGCAGTACCTCTTCCTCTACTCGCTCTCCGGCGGCAGCGAGGATTTCGACACGATCCTCGATCCGACGCATCGCGTGGCCAAGATCCGCGTGCTCGTCCACGACGACAGCACCCGCCGTGGCGAGCAGCTCATCGCCCGGGCGAAGGACCTGGTCCGCGAGTCGTTCCCGCCGGGCTACAACGTGCGCTACACGGGCACGCTCGCCAACACCGCCGCCGCCACCGAGGTGATGGTGGCCGGCAAGCTCCGCAACATCGTGCAGATCGCCCTCATCACGATCGTCATCTCGGCCCTCCTCCTCCGGTCGCTGATTGCCGGCCTGCTGGTCGCGCTGCCGCTCGGGCTCACGGTCGCGGTCAACTTCGGCGTGATGGGGCTCGTCGGCATCCCGCTCGACAGCATGACCTCGGCGATCTCGGCCATGGCGGTCGGCATCGGCGCCGACTACGCGATGTACTTCCTCTTCCGGGTGCGCGAGGAGCGCGCGGGCCGCGGCGATCTCCGCGAGGCGATCGGGCGCGCGCTCATGACCTCCGGGAAGGCGATCCTCTTCGTCTCCTCGGCGATCGCCCTTGGCTACGCGACGCTCTGCCTCTCCGGCTTTGCCGTCCACGTCGAGCTAGGCGCGCTCGTCGCGCTCGCCATGGTCGTGTCGTCGGCGAGCGCGCTCCTCCTGCTGCCCGCCATCCTCGTCCGCTTCCGCCCCGCGTTCATCGAGGCGCGCGAGGCGAGTGAGCTGGCGCCCGCCATGGCCCCGGAGCGCGCCGGCGTAGCGGCGTAACGGTGTCACCCCGGAACGGCCGTGTCCACCTCGTCGACGAGGGGAACGGCCGTTCATGAGGGACGTTCCCGAAAACGCCCGGTCTGCCGGCCTTCGCATCCGGCGGAACCCGGGCGCGATTGTTGCAATGGCTCCCTCCTAGTTTCCGTCCCCGTTTCGCCACGTTGGTCTCCATGCCGTCCCTCTGCGCCGAAAGGGCGGAGCGTGATCCTGAGGCGGCCTGAAGCTTCTCGGACTCCGCGCCCGCGGCCCGACCGCGGGCGCGGGTTCATCCACTCGCAGGGCGCGGAAAAACGGAATGCGTAGCGTTCGTGGA
>VBLA01000554.1 GCA_005879245.1 Deltaproteobacteria bacterium | reverse complement strand
AGGGGGAAGAAGTCGATGTGGAGCGCGTGGCCGGCCCGCGCGAGGAGCGTCGTGGCCTGGTCCATGCCGCCGCCGAGCGTTCCGACGTAGCGCTCGGCGTCAGCGAGGAGCTCGGCGAGCTCGAGCCGTGGCAGCTCGACATCGGCCAGCGCCAGGTGGGCGAGGCCGCACGCGACCACCAGCGCGGAAGAGGAGGAGAGGCCGGCCGCGATGGGAATGGTGCCGTGCACGCGAAAGCTTCCCCCCGGAAGGGCGTGCTCCCGAGCGAGCGCGTCCCGGAGGCCGACCGCCGCGGCCTTGTGGTAGTTGGCCCAGTCGCCAGGGGGAAAGGGCGGGATCTCGCCGCGGAGCGAGTAGTGGCGCGGCTCGAACGCGGGATCGACGTTGCTCAGCTCGACGGCGTCGTCGGGGCGCCTCCGGGCAGCCACCAAGACGTCACGGTCGATGGCGATCGGGAGAACGGGCAGCCCATTGTAGTCGGTATGCTCGCCGATCAGGTTGACCCGGGCCGGTGCCTGGGCGACGACGGCGGGGCCGTCGCCCGGGGTGGAAAGGGCGAGCGCGTGGAGGCGAGGGTCGGTCACGGCTCTTCCCTGCGCTGGCAAGATGCTGAAAAGCGCCCCGCTCCCCGTCCGCGAACGTTCCGCATCCCGGTTTTCATCACCCTGCTACGGACGGAAGAACGCGTAGCGCAACAGGAAGAGCGTGGCGAACACGGCAACGATCCAGTGCACCTCGCGGGCGCGCCCGGTGGCGAGCTTCAGCCCTGCGTAGGCGATGAAGCCGAAGGCGATGCCCTCGGTGATGCTGAAGGTGGCGGGCATGAGGACGAGCGTCAGGAAGGCGGGGATCGCCTCGGTCGGATCGTCCCAGACGATCTCTCGCACCGCCGACAGCATGAACGTCCCGACCAGGACGAGCGCCGGCGCGACGATCGGGTACTGGACGAAGGTGAGGCGCGTCCCCGTTCCGATCTCCCACGCGACCGGCACGGACGCGCTCACCGTCTGCACGATCGGCAGGAGGAACAATCCCGAGAGCATGAGGAGCCCGGTGGTCACGGCGGTGAGACCCGTGCGTCCACCGGCCGCGACCCCGGCGGCGCTCTCGACGTACGCGGTGACGGTCGAGGTGCCGAGGACGCCGGCCAGCGCGGTCGAGACGGCATCCGCGAGGAGCGCGCGCTCCGCCCGGGGCAGCCGCCCCGCGCGCAGCAGGCCCGCCTGCGCGCCCACTCCGACCAGGGTCCCCACCGTGTCGAAGAGGTCGGTCAGGAAGAACACGAAGACGATCGCGAGCACGCCGGGGCCCCGCTGCGCGAGGCCGGCCAGGTCCATGTGGAAGGCGGTCGGCGCGAGTGACGGCGGGAGCTGGACGATGCCCTCGATCGGCGCGAGACCGAGCCACCATGCCGTCGCGAGCGCGCCCACGAGCCCGAAGAGGATCGCTCCCCGCGCCCGCCGCGCGGTGAGCACGGCCATCACGAGAAACCCTACCCCCGAGACGGCCACCGCCGGGCGACGCAGGTCGCCCAGCTGGAGGAGCGTCGCTCCGCTCGCCTGCACGATCCCTCCCCACTCGAGACCGAGGAGCGTGATGAGCAGACCGATGCCGGCCGCGATCGCTTGTTTGAGCGAGGTCGGCATGGCGTCCACGATCGCGGCGCGGAAGCCGACCGCGGCGAGCGCGGTGAAGAGCACGCCGGAGAGAAAGACGGCGGCCAGCGCCTGCTGCCAGCTGTAGCCGAGCACGCCGCAGACCGTGAAGGCGAAGAAGGCGTTGTGCCCCATGCCCGGCGCCCCCGCGATCGGGTAGTTGGCGAGGAGCCCGATGAGGACGCTACAGAGCGCCGCGGTGAGCGAGGTCGCGACCAGCACCGCTCCGCGGTCCATGCCTGCCGCGCCCAGGATCACCGGGTTGACGAGCAGGATCGCGCCGTCACGCGAGCACCCTGATGATCTCGTCCTCCGTCGTCCAGGGGAAGCGCACGCGACGGCCGCGCCGGTGCGCCGACACACCGCGCCCCCGCGCGACGTGCCCGATCGCCTGACCGTCGATCCCCCGGCGGTGCCACGCACCGAGCACGCGCGCCACGTGCGCGAGCGGCACCGTCGCCAGGAGTGCGCCCGAGCCGAGCAGCCCGAGCGGGTCGATCCCGAGGTGACGGCACACCCGTTCCGTCTCGGGCAGAACGGGAATGCGATCGAGGTCGACGTCCAGCCGCACGCGCGATGCGTAGGCGACTTCGTGCAGCGCGGCGCGCACGCCTCCCTCGGTCGGGTCGTGCATCGCCGTCGCCCCGTGGCGCGCGGCGAGGAGTGCGTCGGCAACGACGGAGATGCCCGGCGACCGGCTGAGCCGACGAGCGCGCCGGAGGACGAGCGCCGGGAGCTTCCGCGCGAGCGCGCGGGGCTGCTCGCTGGCGAGGATGGCCGTCCCCTCGAGGCCGGCGGCCTTGCTCAAGAGGACGACGTCACCGGGACGCGCCCCGGCCGAGGTGATGAGGCGGCGGGTGACGAGGAGCCCCTGCATGTCTCCCGCGACGACCGGCCGGGTGACGGCGTCCGTCACCTCCGTGTGCCCGCCGGTCACGGCGATCGCGAGCGCCCGACACGTGCGGTGGATGTCGCGGAAGATGGTGGTCACCTGCCCCGGGCGCGTGCCGGGCGGGAGCAGCACCGTCGGCTGGAACCAGCAGGGTGCGGCGCCCATCGTGGCCACGTCGTTGGCGTTCACCTGCACCACGTACCGGCCGATGTCGGCAGCGGTGAAGGTGACGGGATCGCTCTTCAGGACGAGGCGGTGACGGCCGATCGCGATCACCGCGGCGTCCTCGCCGCAGCGCGGTCCCACCAGCACGCGCCGGTCGCGAGCGCCGGACCAGCGGAGGCAGCGGACGAGCAGGCGGGTCGGCAGCTTCCCGGGGCGGAGCCTCATGCCGGGGATCGGGCCGGTCCCTCGAGCACGTCGTTCACCCACGCGAGCGCGGCCATCATGCTCGGGAAGCCGATGGTCGTGAGCGCGAGTCGCACCGCGTGCCGGATCTCGTCGGCGCTGGCCCCCGCCTCACGCGCCCGGCGAACATGCGCGTGCACGGCTCCCTCGATCCGGGCGCCGAGCGCAATCCCGATCTTCACGAGCTCGGCCTGCTTCCGGTCGAGCGGGCCCTCGGTGAGCGAGGCGTCGCTCAGCCGCTCGTAGGCCTCGGCGATCCGGGGGTGGTCACTGGCGAAGCGGCGGTACGCGGACGGCAGCTTCTTCTCCATGGTCGATTCCTCCTCCTCGGATGACGGATCCGTCTAGCGGAGGAGCGCAGGCTGTTTCCAGGGGGGGCTGGTGCGTCCGGGGCGCTCAGGCCGATCCCGGCGCCGGCCGCTCGCTCGCAGGCAGGCCGAGCGCCTGCCGGCGGGGGGTGCGGGATCCGCCGCCCGTCGCCTCGAGACGGTCGACGTGCGGTCCTGCGGCCAGCCACGCGCTCGTCGCGCGCCGGCCGGCGTCGCGCATCGCGGTCAGGATCCCGCCCTCGAAGTAGAGATACGACCCGGCGTTGAAGCCGACCTCGCGGCCCGGCCGGATCGCGTCGTACAGGATGACCTCGCGATACGGGCCGCCGCGGAGGCGCGTGAGGCGGTTCCGCTCGAGGAGGAGCTTCCGGTCGATGTTGTAGGCGTTCTCGAGAAAGCTGTCGACCGTGCGCTCGACGGCGCGGCCGAAGTGCGCGAACGGCCCCGGACTGGGATCGGGCGGCTCCGTCACGAGCACGGCCACGATCTCCTCGGCCCCGAGGGCGACCGCCGGCGCGAGCGGCGTGTTGAC
>VBLA01000553.1 GCA_005879245.1 Deltaproteobacteria bacterium | reverse complement strand
CGAGCGGACGCCGGCACGCCGGCTGCTCAGCGCCCAACTGTTAGCCGGACGGCATCGGATGCGGTAGGGTCCATGCGTGCCGGAGCTGAGTCGCTTCCTGGGGATCGTGATCACCATGTTCTACCGGGAGCACGGGCCACCCCACTTCCACGCGAGCTACGGCGAGTTCGACATCGAGGTTTCCATCGGGGACGGCGTGGTCACGGGGACTTTTCCGAAGCGTGCCCTGCGCCACGTCTTGGAGTTGGTACGATCTGCACCGAGACGAGCTACGGGAGAATTGGAACTTGGCCGCTGCGCGCAAGCCGCTCAAGAAGATCGCGCCGCTGGAGTAGAGCGATGGTGAGAGTCACCGACGCGCGGTATGTCCGCGACTATGTTATCTGGGTACAGTTCGCAGATGGCGTGGCAGGGGAGGTCGATCTGCGGAGCGAACTGCACGGGGAGGTGTTCCGGCCGCTCCGTGACAAGAATCTGTTTCGCGCAGTTTCGGTAAATCCTGACTGGCATACCGTGACGTGGCCCAACGGGGCGGACCTCGCGCCGGAGTTTCTCCACGATGCCGTCACCGCTCGGCTAACCCGCCGCTCCAGCCGCCCGCCGCCGCGCCGCCGTTCGGGGCGTGCGAAGTCCGGTGCCGGCCGCGGCGGCTGAGCGGCCGATCCGTTACGCGGGGCGCTTCGGGAGCGATCAGGACTTAGAACAGCGAAGGGATGTCTCGAGCGGCGCTCAGGACGCGAACGACCTCGACGCCGCCGCGGACGGGCCTGTAGAAGATCACGTAGTTGCCGACCGGGAAGCTCCGCAGGTCGGGGGCGAGCTCGGGGCGGCCGCGCCCCATCTCGGGTGACGCCCCGAGGAGTCGGCACTTCTCCTCGATCGTGTCGGTGAAGCCTTCCGCCGCACCTTCTTCCTCGCCTTCTCGCGGAGCTCTCGAAAGACCACCTCGGCGGCGATCGGCGGCCCGCTCTTGAGCCCCTTCTGGATCTCCCGGCGGAGCTCTTGCGTGCGCAGCTCCTGGAGGCGATCGCGTTCCTCGAGGAGCCGCAGCGCTTCGCGGATGACCTCGCTGGCGGAGAGGTAGCGGCCGCTCTTCACCTTGTCGTTGACGAGCTGCTCGAGCTCCTTCGTGAGCGACACGTTCATGGGAGGTCCTCCGCCCTTTAGGATAGCCGCCGATGTCGAGCTTTGTCAAAGATGGACATAAGGGATACCCTCCGAGGAAAGCACGCATGAGACCATGCCCGCTGGGACCGGCTCACGGCGTGCGTCGCGCTGGATCCGGTGTGGCGGTGGAGACGGGTACCGCCAGGAGGAGGTATCGTCGAAGGAGAGCCGCCGGAGGCGGGGCGGGGTGAGGCCCGACGAGTACATCCTAGCCGTGCTGTCGCCGGAGGAACGCCTAGACGCGGCGCTTCGCGTGGCGCGGGAGGCGTTCAAGGGCGCGACCCTCACGGTCGAGGAGGTCGAGGCGGCTGTGCGGCGCGTGAGGAGGCGGCGGTACGCCCCGAGCGCGCGCAGCCGAAGCGTCGTTCTTGATACGAACGCCCTGGTGTCAGCCTTCGCCTTCGGCGGGATTCCGGCGCGCGTGGCTGAGGACGTGGTGGCGCAGCACAACCTCGCGGCACAACCTCCTCGTCTCGCGCACGCTCCCTAACCGAGTATCGGGCGGTCCCTGCCGAGCTGCTGGCCCGCCGGAAGATCACCGCGGTGCAGTGGTGAGCGCTGGTCGCGGGCATCGCCGCCGTCGTCGCGGTCGGGCGCGTCGACGATCGCCGCCGTCGCGGGGAGCGCGAAGCGCACCACGACCGTCCAGTCGGCCTTCTGACCGACCAGCACGAGCTTGACGAGATTGTTGGCGAGGTGAACGACGGCGGTCGCAACGACGGCGACCGGGACGGGAAGGAAGAGGGCGAAGGCCGGCATCAGAAGCGTGCCGAGCCCGAAGCCCGAGAAGAGCGTGAGGGCCCCCGGCGACGAGGGCGTACTGCACGGTGCCGGAGTCTAGGAGCGGTGCGCGAACGGGAAAAGGTCTGGCGCGGGCCGATCAGCCCGAGATCGTTAGCCGCACTGGTCTCAGGGTGGTAGCCGTTCCCGCCAGTAGCCTGGGCGTCGGCGGTGATGTGCGAAGGCCAGAACTCGGATCTCAGCCTCGAGTTCTAGGAACACCACCGCGTAGGGGAATCCTCGCAGTACCAGTCGCCGAGCGGGCACCTCGTCCTTGACCCCCGGCACCCGGCTGCCGCCGGCCGGGTAGCGTTGGATGAGTTCAACCGCCGCTCCGATCGCTGCGAGGAAATCCAAACCGAGCCCCCGGCGGCGCTGCTCGTACCAGCGAGCTGCCTCAAGCAGCTCCTCGTCGGCCTCCGGTTCAGTCCGGATCGGCTTGGTCACCGACCCGAGATCTCACGCTCGATCCGCCGTCGGACCTCTTCCCAGGGGGTTCCCTGGCTCTCGCCCGAGAGCACCTTGGCGGCGCGCCGCTCGATCTCGGCGGCCCATGCTGCTTCCACGTCGGCGTCAGCGGGGCCGTCGAGGCTGGCGATCAACTCTGCGGCGAGTTCAGCTCGCTCTTCGGTCGGCAACCCCAGGGCTTCATTGAGCA
>VBLA01000079.1 GCA_005879245.1 Deltaproteobacteria bacterium | reverse complement strand
GGTAGCCGAACGCCTCGCGATACGCCGGCTGGAGGTGGCAGGGCGGGTAGTACGAGGTGCCCGAGCGCACGCCGAACTCGGCATCCAGCCGCTGCTGCACGGCCCGGCGGTCGAGTGACGGGGCGAGCTTGAGCGGGTACTTGTAGTACGCATTGCAGTCGCCGGCCGGGGTGTGGAGCGGCTGGACGCGCGGCAGGGCGCGGAACGCGGCGTCGTACGTGGCGGCGATCGCCATGCGGCGGGCGACGATCTCGTCGAGCCGCCGGACCTGCGTCGCCCCGATCACCGCCTGGATCTCGGTCATGCGCCAGCTGTAGCCAATCCGGTCCTGCACCCCGCGCTTGGAATCCTCCCCGTGGAAGCGGAGGCTCGTGATCCGCTGCGCGAGGGCCTCGTCGTTCGTCGTCACGAGACCGCCCTCGCCCCCCGAGGTGATGATCTTGGTCGCGAGCAGTGAGAACGCGGCCGCTTCACCCAGCGCCCCCGCCCGCCGCCCCCGGCGGCTCGAGCCCGCGGCGTGCGCCGCGTCCTCCACCAGGAAGAGTCCCCGCGAGGCGCAGAACGTGCGGATGCGGTCGACGTCCGCGCTGATCAAGCCGGCGACGTGCACCAGGACGACACCGGCCGTCCGCGGCGTCACCCGCCGCGTGAGATCCGCGAAGTCGACGAGCAGCGTGTTCGGGTCGATGTCCACGAAGACCGGGCGCCCGCCGGCGAAGAGAACCGCGTTCGCGCTCGCCAGGAAGGTGTTGACGGGGACGAGCACCTCGCGATCGCGGACGTCGTAGTAGCTGAGGAGCCCGTGCAGCGCGGAGGTGCCGGAGTTCACGGCGCGCGCGAAGCGCACGCCGACGTAGGCCGCGAACTCCTCCTCGAAGCGGCGGACGTGCGGGCCCTGCATGATCATGCCGCTCTCCAGGACGGAGCGCACGGTCGTCATGATCTCGGCGATGTCCTCGGCCGGGAAGTAGGGCTTCGCCACCTGCACCTTGCTCATGCCGGGGTCTTTCTCGGGGAGGTTACCGGCGACGCTCTGCGCCGCCTGCGCTCGGGTCGAGGGAGCCATGGCCGTCACCGAGAGCGGCGGTGCGCGTTGGCACCGGTCAGCGGGGTGGCCGCCGGGTCGGCCCGGCGCGCGTTCCAGCTTGCCACGTCGAAGAGGTCGGCCATCGTATCGGCGCGGAGGCCAACGCGGACGGTCTCGAGGGCGATCACGTCGCTCGACGGGATGTTGCCGAGGTTGACGTTGGGGCCGAACTTCTGGACGAGCCAGGCCTGCTGCGCCTTCTGGGGCGCCTCGAAGAGCAGCCGGCTCACGTCGACGCGGGCGACGATCTCCTCGATGAGACCCGCCTTCACCTCGCCGTTGCTGTGGTAGATGCCGACGGTGCCGCTCTCCCGGGCCTCGCAGATCACGCGCCAGCTGCCCGCCGCCAGGTCGGCTTCCACCTGCTCCACCCACCGGTAGGGCGGGATGATGTGCTGCGCATCCTTCGACCCGACCTCGGAGAAGACGACGAAGTCGCGCGCGAGCGCGCGGACGTACTTCTGCCGCTCCTCGATCGTGAGCTCGATGATCCCGGTCGACAGCTCGACGTGGGTCATGTTGAGGCGCCGGAGGAGACGCCGGTATTCGTCGAAGCGGCCCTGGATGATGGCCAGCTCGAGGAGCGTGCCGCCGAAGCAGGTCGCGATCCCGGCCTCCCGGTACGCTTCGATCTTCGCCTCGATGTTCTGCGTGAGGTAGCCGGTGCCCCAGCCGAACTTGACGATGTCGATGTAGCTCGAGGCCGTCGCCAGCATGTCCTCGACCTGGCGGAGGCCGAGTCCCTTATCGAGCACGTGAGTGAGGCCCTCTTCCCGCGGCTTGGTGGAGCGCCCGGGCAGAGACAGGAAGCTACGCATGCGTTGACCCTCCAGCGAAATTCGTCGTGAACTACGGTAGGTAGGCGGCCGGTGAGGACGCCCGAAGTCGGCTCAGCTGATCGAGGAACCGGACGCTTCGCGCGTCGGGGTGGCGGTGGCAGCTGCGACGACCTGCTGCGCGCAGGCCTCGAGCGCCGCCGCGGCGGCACGCAGGCGGGCCGCCGCCTCTTCCCCCCAGCCCCTGGCCGCTGCGAGTCGGGCGCGACACTCGGCGACCATGTCGCGGACCGCCGCCGGCGCTGCCCCTCCGGGCACCCGCCGCGCGGCCACGCCGCGCGCCGGATCCATCGCCTCGCTGATCGCGCGCCGCTCGAGCCCGAGCGGTCGGCCGACGAGCTCGCTCGCGGCTTCGTCCAGGAGCGCCGGCGAGAGCGCCGCGGGAGACACGCCGCGCTCCTTGGCAAGGCGAACCGCGCGCCCAACGACCCGGTGCGCGGCGCGGTAGTCGAGGCCCGTCTCGACCACCACCGCCTCGGCGAGATCGGTCGCCTGCGCCCAGCCCTCGTGCGCCCGACGCGCCATGAGCTCGCGGTTGACGGTGAGCCCTCCGAGGACCGCACCCATGAGACGGGTCGTCTCGGTCGCCAGGTCGAGCGCACGCGGCACCTCGCCGTAGGCGAAGATGCGGTTGTCCATCTGGCCCGACGGCGTGCGGCCGAGCGTCGCCGCCCCGGCGAGCCGCCCGATCGTCGCGCTGGCGACGCCGCGCACGAAGGCGAGGGCGTACGGGTTCTTCTTCTGCGGCATGACCATGCTGCCGCGCACGTGACGCTCGGACAGCTCGATGAGATCGAACTCGCTCGTCACCCAGACCTGGAGGTCCTCGGCCAGCCGATCGAGGTTGAGCAGCGCGGCGGTGACCACGCTCATCACCTCGAGGGGCTGATCCGCCTGCCACATGGCATCGCGGGCGTGCGTCGTGAGGCCGTCGAACCCGAGCAGGGCCGCCAGGCGGTCGCGATCGATGGGCCAGCGCGTGCCGTTCACGCCACCCACCCCCGCCGGGCTCATGTTCGTGCGCCCATAGCAGGCCCCCACGCGGTCGAGGTCGCGCAGCACCGGATACGCGAACCCGAGCAGGTAGTGGCCGAGCGTCGTCGGCTGCGCCTGCTGGAGGTAGGTGTAGTCCGGCATCAGCGTCTGGATGTGCGACTCGGCGAGTCCAACGAGCGTGCTGCCGGTGCCGATGAGCGCCTCGGCGAACGCCAGCAGACGGTCGCGCACGGCGATGTGGTAGGCCGTCGTGGTGCCTTCGCGGCGCGCGCGTCCGGCGCAGAGCCACCCGGCGGCTTCGGCATCGCGCTCGGCGAGCCACGCCTCGCGGTTCGCGAAGGCGTCGCCCAGCCGCGGGTCCGCCGGGCGCGCCGTGAGCGGGACCTGGCGGAGCGCGAGCAGCTCGCGCACGAGACGGCTTCCGATCTCGCGCGGGAGTACCCCTGCCTCGAGCAGGACGATCGCGTGCCCGATGTCGGCCGCATTGAGACCCGGATCGAGGATCGGGGCGTCGGCCGCCTCGAGTCGACCGGCCGAGGCCACCAGCTCAGCACCCGGACCTTCCAGCAGCCGGCCGCCGAGGCCCACGGCCTCGAGCTGCCGCTCGCGGCCGAGCTCTCTCCCCCGGTCACTCATCGGATGGCCTCTCGGGTGATCGGTTCGCACGCTGCGTGGCGAGGTCCCAGGAGCTCGTCGGCCGCATGCCAGTCCGCGGCCGTCCGGAGATGCGCCGCCGCACCCGATTCACCCCTGCTTCCAGCACGCGCCGCACTGCCTCGAGCGCCGGACCGAGATCGTCCCAGGCCGCGTAGGCGTAGGTCCGCCGGCCGCGATACGACCCGATCCACTGCCGGAGCCCGAAACCATCCCGGCCGAGGAAGTAGAGCACGACCGTCTTCAGATCGCGCTCCTCGTGAATCCAGCGCAGGCCCTCGTCGAAGGCGTTCACCCGTGCCGGGCGCGGCAGCGGCCGGCCGAGCGCGTCGCAGTACCAGATGTAGGGGAGGTTCAGTCCGGAGCGCGTCACGAGCCCGTGCGGGAACCAGGTCCGGCCGCCCGTGACCTCGGTGATCCGGAGGACACCATCGCGCGCATCGCGCTTGAACTCGACCACGCCGTAGCCCGTGTGTCCGAGCGCGCGGAGGGCGCGGAGCGTCTCGTCGGCCACGTCGGGCAGCCAGCGGCTCTCGGCGAGGGTCGCCGTCCCGAACCCGCGCGGGTACTGACGCAGCTTGCGTCCCGTCCAGAGCGCGACCGGCTCGCCGTCGCGGGTGAGGTAGGTGACCCCCCAGCAGAGGTCGCCGTCTCCCCCCGGGATGTACTCCTGGAGCAGGAGATCGGTGTGCACCGCGGCCAGGCGGTCATAGAGCCGAACGAGCTGCTCGGCGGAGTTGGCGATGAAGAGCCGCGTGTCGAACGCCCGCCGCCACGCAGCGTTCGGCTGGTAGGGCTTGATGAGAGACGGGTAGCGCACCGTGCCGGCGAGCCGGCGGATGTCCGCGGCGTCGTTCACGAACCAGGTGTCGGCGATGGGGAGGTCGTTCTCCTGCGCGAAGCGGTAGAAGACCTTCTTGTCGAGGATGCGCCGGAGCACCTCGCGCGACGGCAGCACGATGTGGAAGTGCGCGGCGAGCCGCTCGCGGTTCTCGGAGACGACGGTCAGGTTGATGTCCCCGCTCGGGAAGAGGACGGCCTTCTGTCCAAGGTCGGCCCCGAGGCGCATCAAGTGGTCCGCCAGCTCCGGGCCCTCGGTGGAGAAGCCGGGGCAGTGACTCTTCCGGGCGTAGCGCGTGTGCGCCCCGGGCTGCTCGAGGTCGTTGTCGATCCCGATCACCGGGACGCCCATTCGAGCAAGCGCCCGAATGGTCGCGAGCCCGTTCTGGCCGAGCCCGAGAACGACGGCGGGCGGGAGTGCTTTTCCGTTGGTTGCCGACATTGGTTCGCCTTAGGCAGCGACAGAGGCCCGGCTCGGGGCGCCCACCAGCTCGTCGAAGATCCCGGCCAGCTTTTCGGTCAGACACCGACGGTCGAAGCGGGCGATGAACGCCGCGTCGCCACGGGCAGGCTGATGACGCCGCTCGTAGAACGTCCGCAGCGCCGCCTTGATACCCGCGAGGTCGGCGGGATCGACCACCGTGCCAAGGCCGCTCCGGGCCAGGAGCTCGGTCGTGACGCCCGGTGCGGAGAGGCAGAGCACGGGCTTCCGCAGGTAGAGGTACTCGAAGCCCTTGGCCGGGAACTTCTCGCCCTGCCCCGAGGGCTGCGTGATGGCGCACATGAGGAGCACGTCGCTCTGGTGGAGGTAGCGGAGGCTCTGCGCGTGCGGGACCCATCCGACGTACCGGACGCGATCGGTGAGCCCGAGCGCCTGGATGTCCGCGTCGTACTGTCCCTTCTTGGCACCCACCAGGTTCACCAGCAGGTCGGCCCGAAAGCCCGGATGCTCGGCGGTCAGCTCGGCGACGGCGCGGAGCAGCGGGCGGGCGTCGAACATCGCCTCGATGTTCCCCGCGCCCGTCAGGTGGAAGCGCTCGCTCTCGAGCTCCCGGGCGCCGCCCGTACAGGCGGTGAAGTCCGCCGGGTCGTAGCCGTTGGTGAGCACCACGACCCGCTCGGGCGCGAGGAAGGGATACTTCGCGAGAAAGCGGGCGCGCAGCGGCTCGGCGGTGACCAGGATGCGATCGGCACGGCGCACGACCAGCCGCTCGGCGGCACGCTCGCATGCCCCGCGCAGCCGATTGCCGGCGTAGGCCTGCCGTCGGCGCATGCCGTCGGTCCAGGGATCGCGGAAGTCGGCGACCCAGGGCTTGCGCACGGCGGCGGCGAGGAGCGCGCCGAGGAGCTGCGTCGAGTTGGGCGGTGAGCTCGTGTAGAGCACGCGGGGAGCCTCGCGTCGCGCGATCTTCAGGCCGTGGAGGAAGGCGCCCGGGAGCCAGGCGATCTGGGGATCAGGAACGAGCAGCCGCCGGTGGACCTGGGCCCGCAAGGTCTCGCTGAGCCCCGGCCGTCGTGGCGCTTTCCCGCTCGGCCGGTCCACCGGCTGCCGACTCGTGCCCCGCTTGTCATGCCGCTTGAAAATCGTCGCCAGGCGCTGCTCCAGACGTTCGAACTCGAAGGTCCGCGTCCGGTAGACGTGCACGCCCTCCGGGACGTCGTGGAGCAGCGTCTCGTCCGTCACCGGCCAGAACGGATCGCGGGCCGTGTGCACGACCGGCTCCCAGCCGAACTCGCGCAGGTACTTCGTGAACTTGAGGGTACGGAGCGAGCCGCCGCCGCCCTGGGGCGGAAACCGGTAGGCCATCAGCAGCGCGGTCTTCTCCGCCTTCACGACGAGCTCCGCTCGTAGTCCGGCGCCGCGATGTCCGTCGTGCGGGCCGGTTCCGTCAGCAGCAGCCGGCGGACGGCGCGGTCTTCCTGCTCGGTTGAGGCGACCACCCCGCGCACGCCGGTGAGCGGCTTCCAGCCGAGCTCGAGGCTGGCGCGCGTCGTGTCGTACGAGAGGCTCTCCGTCGCGCGTCGGATCTTGTAGCGCGAGAGCGGCGAGGACTTCCCCGCCAGCCGGGTGACGACTTCGAGGACGAAGGCGGGGATGAGCGCGAGCGGCGGAGGCACGTAGACCGGCCGCATCGCCCACCCGGCCGCCATCCGCTGGCGCAGCCACTCCTCCTGGGTGA
>VBLA01000550.1 GCA_005879245.1 Deltaproteobacteria bacterium | reverse complement strand
TCGTAGCGCGCGACGCGCACCGTGTCGTCGTCGAGGTTGGTGCCCGTCGTCACGTCGTACTGCCAGCCGTGCCAAGGGCAGGTGACGACGGTGCCCTCGAGCTCACCTTCGCCGAGCGGTCCGCCGCGGTGGAGACAGGTGTTGTCGATGGCGTGGAAGGCACCGGCGACGTTGAAGAGCGCGATCTGCTTGCCGCCCGCCTCGACGCACTTTCCCGTCCCGGGCGGCACGTCCCCCACCTCCGCGACCTTCACGAAGTTCGCCATGTGCGCGCTTCTGGCACGCGTTTTTCGACCCGTCAACCTGCCGAGCGCTACAGCGCCGCGGCCACTGGCGGAGCGGCGGCAAGGCGTTCGAGCCACTGCTGCACAGCCGGGGTCTCGGCGAGCAGCCTCCGCTCCACGTAGCGTCCGAGCCAGCAGAGCTGCGCGAAGGCCGCGACGTCGGCGAGCATGGGCCGGCGCCCGAGCAGGTACGGCCGGCCGTCGAGGAGCCCGGCCAAAGCTGCGACGTTCTCGCGCATGCGCTCCTCGAGCGCTCCGAGGGTTGCCTCCGTATGACCCCACGCCGCGTAGCGGCGGCGCTCGCGCCGCACGAGCAGATGGCCCACGAGCGGCCGGAGAGCCGCACCCGTCATCTCGCTCACCGTGTTCTCGACGGCGGCCCTGCGGTTCACCGGGTTGAGCCACTTGAAGGCTGCGACGATGAAGTAGAGGGCCTCGTCGGCCCACTCCTCGACGAGCGCGGCATAGGCGCGCGCCGTGGGGTCGCGCGGGATGAGCGCCGGCTCGGGGTAGCGCGCCTCCAGGTGGCGAGCGATCCGGCTCGAGTCCACGATGACCTCGGTCCCCTGCACCAGCACGGGGACCTGGCCGAGTGGATTCAGACGGCGGAGCTCGCGGAGCCGGCCGAGCGTCACCGGCACGCGGCGGAACGGCACCCCTTTCAGCTGGAGGCAGATCCGTGCCTTGAGGCAGAAGGGCGAGTCGCTCGCGTCGTAGAGCAGCAGCTCGTCCAGCATGCGGCTGGGGCTAGGTACCGAGTGCGCCGCGTAGCTCCCGTGCGAGGAGCTCGACCGTCCCACGGGTGCCGCCGGCCTGCTTCTGGCGCCACTCGCCCTCGGTCTCGAAGCGGCTGTCCCCGACCAGGGTGGCCCACGGCTGGACCGTGCGGCCGATCGCGTGCGCGTCGAGCGGATCGTCGTGGCTGTCCCGGAGCGCCTTCAGCACGTCGGGGACGACGCGCAGGAACGCCCTCAGGGCCAGGGCCGTCTTGATGCTGTACTTCCGACCCACCCAGGCGCGCGGGAACACCCGCTCTATCTTCTTGAAGTTGTTGAGGATGAACCTCTGCTCCGATTCGCGGAAGCGATCCGACTGGCGACCGCCGAGCGCATCGAGGGCGGTGAAGATACCCTTCAGCTCCTCGGCGAGCGGCGCCTGGGCCACCCGCCCGCGGCCGACACCGAACAGCTTGATGTCGCCCTTCAGCGGCGAGTCGGCGTGCTCGTTCAGCGCGCGGATGATGTCGTGGCTGGCCGCGAGCTCCTTGTCCGGGTAGAGGCGCCGCCCCGCCAGGCTGATCAGGTGCGATGGGTTCAGCTTCGTGTGCTTGGCATTGATCGTGACGAAGAGCTCGACCACCTGGTCGGGCGAGAGCCGGTCGAAGACGACGGCGGGGACCTGCACGTCCTCCGCCTGGCCCGCCACGATCAGCTGGTGGAGGGCAAGGAGACGGTGCTGCCCGTCGAGCGCGCGCAGCACGCCCGGTCTCGGCACACTGCCCGTAGTACTCGACCAGATCCGCGATCTTCTTGCGGATGACAGGCCGCTGGTACGCCTCCGCGCTGGCGGCGATCCGCCTCTCGAGGAGCTCCCAGTTGACGCGGGCCGCTCTCGCCTTGCGCTTGGGGGGCGGTTGGCCGTCGTGCGCGCCGGACCCGTACGACAGCACCTCGAAGCGGACGAGGCGGTCGACGTCCCGCGCACCGAGGATCGCCTGGTAGAGGAAGACCCCGAACTGGTGGAGGCGGATGGCGGGGACCGTGATCATCGTCCTTCACTCAGCACAACCCGCTTCGGCGAGTCAACGTTCCGCGGCTCCGGTGGCCCGCAGGAGCGGTAGCTCGACCGGCCGCTCCGGCTCGTCGCCGCCGGCGATGGCGGCGACCCTTACGGTCAGGCGGTCGAGCCGGCGATCGGCGGTGGCATGTGTCTGCGCCGCGTTGGTGAGGTGCTTGCCGAGGATGCGAAACTCGTCGCGGAACCGGCCGAGCTCGCCGCCGATCCGCGCCAGCTGGGCGAGCACGTCGCGGGCGTGGTCCTCGATGCGGAGACCGCGAAGGCCGAGCACGATCGCCTGGAGGTAGGCGTAGAAGCAACTCGGCGAGACCGGAATCACCTTCCGCTCGAGCGCGTGGCTGGAGAGGCTCCGCTCGCCGCCGAGCTCCTCGTCGCGCACGATGGTCTCGTAGTAGACGTTCTCGGCGGGGATGTACATGAGCGCGAAATCGTAGGTGCCCTCGTCCGGCACGATGTACTTGGCGGCGATGTCGTCGACGTGCTTCTTCACCCGTGCGATGAAGGCGCGGCGGCTCCGCTGGCGTTCCTCGTCGTCCGTGGCCTGGAGGAGGCGACGGAAGTCCTCGAGGGGGAACTTCGCGTCGACCGGGACGAGGCCCTGGCCCAGACGCACGACGGCGTCCACCCGCTCGCCGCTGCGGAAGGTGTGCTGCAGGGTGTAGTGCTCGACCGGCAGCACCTGCGAAAGGAGATCGGCGAGCCAGAGCTCACCCAGCCCGCCGCGGAGCTTCGGGGCGCGGAGGATGTCCTGGAGGCTCGCCACGTCGCGTCCCACCTCGTAGACGCGCGCCGTCGCCTCGCGGAGCTCGCCGAGGCCCCGCTGCACCTCGCCGACGACCTGCGTCGCGTGGTCGAGGCGCGTGCCAAGAGCAGTCTGGGAACGCTGCGCCAGGTCGCCGCTCTCGCGCATCCGCTCGTTCATCTGGGCGGTGAGGGTGGCGAGCTGTTGTACGACGGCCTGACCCTGCTGGCTGAGTGCCTGGCCGAGCTGAGCACGGAGCGCGTCGAGCTGCTGCTGCACGAGGAGGAGGGATGCGGGGGTCGCGCCCTCGTCGACGGGGCGCCTCGGGCGCCAGAGAACCGCGAGCACCACCCCGACCACCAGCGCCACCGCCGCGGCCCCCCAGATCGCCATCACCATCCGCCTCTCCTCCCGCCGCGGCGCCGCCGCGGACTCAGCCGACCATGCTCGCGTACACCTCGAGCTCTTCGAGCTTGCGAAGCCGTGACATCCAGACGGCCCGTTCGTGGACTGGTGCCGTCACCAGCTCGCCGCGCGCCGCCACCACCGAGGCTGCGACGATCGCGAGGCAACTCGCGTGCAGCTGGCGTGCCGTCCGCCGCCGCCGCATGAGGACGATGTCCGCGAACGCGATGACCTCTCCCACGCCGCTTCCCTGCTACCACGCCGGCACCGGGAGCGGCAACGCGGTTGCGTCGACCCTCCCAGTTCCCCCGCCGCGGGCTCGGTGGATGTCGCCGGTGACCCTGGCGCTCAAGCTCCTCGGGTTCGGCGTCTACGGCGCATCCGCCGGCAACGAGGCAGACGAGCCCCTCGGCGACCACAGCGGCCGGGCCGATATCGACGCGGGCGATGGCAGTCGAGGGTCGTCTCGTCGAGCTCGCGCGGCGGTCGCGGACGCCGGAGCCTGCGTAGGAAATGTCGGTCGACCTGCGCACGCGGACCGACGGACCGCAGCCGCCGGTCGATCCGGAGGACTTTTTCGGGCGCGAGCTTCCCGAGCTGCTCGACGCCCGTGCCGCCGCCGTGCTGCCGGGCGCACGTCTGCTGGCGCTGATTCCGCTGACGCTGGAGACGGCCGGCGAGACGTGGACGCTTCAGTGGGCCGGCACGCGGGTTGAGATCCGGCGTGGAGTGCACGACGGCGGGGCACACGTTCGCCTGGCACCGGGCCAGCTCGACGATCTCGTACACGACCAGGGGACGCCCACGGGCTGGCGGTCGAGCGGCCGACTCGACCAGCCCGCCGGTACCATCGCCGACGTCCTCGACTGGTGGCTCGTCCTGCGCGCCGCCCTCGACGACCGCCCCGTCCACGTGCCGGGCGCGGTGACGTTCCGCGACCGTGCTAGCGGGCCGCTCGACCTGCAGCGCGCGTTCCGGGTTGACGACCCGATCGAAGAGCTGCGCCATTTCCTCGTCGAGGCCGGCTACCTCCACATCGCCGGCGTCTTCACGGCCGACGAGATGGCGGCCGTATCGCGCGACATGGACGCGGCCGCCCCCGGCTACGCACCCGGCGACGGCAAGTCGTGGTGGGCGAAGACGTCGGACGGCGAGCGGCGCCTCGTGCGCCTCCAGGCCTTCGACGATCGATCGCCCGCGACGGCGGCCATCGTGGGCACCCGGACGTTCCTCGAGCTCGGCGACATCCCGGTCCCGTGGCACAAGGACTGCGCGCTCGGCCGCCACAGCTACGACTGCTGCGCCCTCACCGTCGGCATCTCGGTCACCGGCGCCGATGCCGCATCGGGCCAGCTCCGCGTCCTCGCCGGCTCCCACCGCGCTCTCATCTGGCCCCAGCTCCGGCAACCCCATTGCGACCTTCCCGAGGTCGACCTGCCCACGCGCACGGGCGACGTGACTCTCCATCTGAGCTGTACCCTGCACATGGCGCAGCCGCCCGTCACCCACGAGCGCCGCGTCCTCTATACCGGCTTTAGACTTCCCGACCGCAACACGGAAGCCGCCTCGGCCCGCGCGCGACTCTCCGCCGTACGCGAGGCCGCGCCTGTGACGGTGTCGCAGCCCCCCAGCCGCAAGATCCGAGATTGATCCTGCTCCTGCGCGGGCACGCAGCGTTGCAACGACGTGGGACGGCAGCTAGAAGCCCGTCGGTGCGACTGGTCTGCTTCGGTGACATTCACATG